>JAQGMN010000010.1 GCA_028292345.1 Polaromonas sp.
TATTCATTCGAAGCCTTGAGCGCCGACGGCGCGACCCGCAAGGGCATCATCGAGGCCGACACCGCGCGGTCCGCGCGCAGCATGCTCCGGGCGCAGGCGCTGGTGCCGCTGGCGGTCCAGGCGGTCGGCGCGGCGGGCAAGGGCGCGCAACCGGCCAGCGCCTCGGGCTGGAACGCCACGCTGTGGAGCAAGCGCGTCTTCAATGCCACGGCGCTGGCGATCTGGACGCGGCAGATCGCCGGGCTGGTCACCTCGGGCCTGCCGCTGGAACGGGCGCTGACGGCGCTGGCCGACGAATCGGAAAACATTCCCCAGCGCCACCTGGTCGCCAACCTGCGCGCCGAGGTCAACGGCGGCACGCCTTTCGCCACCGCGCTGGCGCAGCATCCGCGCGAGTTTTCAGCGACCTACTGCGCGGTCGTGGGCGCCGGCGAGCACAGCGGCAACCTCGGCATGGTGCTGGAGCGCCTGGCCGATGATTTGGAGCAAAGCCAGGAACTCAAGGCCAAGCTGGTGGGCGCTGCCCTGTACCCGGCCATCGTCACGCTGGTGGCCATTGCCATCGTGACCTTCCTGCTGGGCTATGTGGTGCCGCAGGTGGCGCAGGTGTTCGCCGGCAGCAAGCGGGCCTTGCCGGCGCTGACCGTCATCATGCTGGGCCTGGCCGGCTTCGTGCGCAACCAGGGCTGGATGATGGTGCTGGCGCTGGCGGCGATGGCGGGCGCCTTCCGGCTGGCCTGGACCAGCGCCGCATTTCGCGAAAGGTTCGATGCCGCGTGGCTCAGGCTGCCGGTGCTGGGCAAGCTCTCGCGCGGCTACAACGCCGCGCGCTTTGCCGGCACGCTGGCCATGCTGGCGGGCGCCGGCGTGCCCATCCTCAGGGCCTTGCAGGCAGCGGCCGACACGCTCTCGAACCGGGCCATGCGCGCCGATGCGCTCGACGCGCTGGTGCTGGTGCGCGAAGGCACGCCGCTGGCATCGGCCATCGGGCATAAAAAGCGTTTTCCGGGACTGCTCAGCATGTTTGCCCGGCTCGGCGAGCAGACCGGCCAGTTGCCGGTGATGCTGGACCGCGCCGCCCGCCAGCTTGGCGCCGAAGTGCAGCGCCGCGCAATGCAACTGGCCACCCTGCTGGAGCCCCTGCTGATCGTGGCGATGGGCCTGGTCGTGATGCTGATCGTTCTTGCGGTGCTGCTGCCGATCATCCAGCTCAACCAGCTGGCGCGGTAAGCTGGTTTCTGATGACAAGGTCGGTTTTGCAGCCTTGTGGTGATGCGGCGGGCGCATTGCCGCGCTTTGCGGATGCTGTCCAGAAAGCCTGCGGTTTCCACCAGGCATGCAAAAGGCCGGCCTGCCCAAATCGACACGTAGGAACCCACCCACGAATGCTTGAGCTATGCACCGCTTTTCAGGATGCGCCAACGGCATGAAGATGGCTTCATCACTCACCTGAACACGAAAAGGAATCAATGATGAACACCGATCAAGTCAAGGGCGCGCTCAAGGAAGCGGCAGGCAAGGTTCAATCCAAGACCGGCGAACTGATCGACAGTCCTGAGCAGGAGGCCAAAGGCCTGCTGAAGCAATCCGAAGGACGGGTCCAGAAGAATGTCGGCGACGCCAAGGAAGTCCTGAAGGACGCTGTCGACAAAATCTGACCAGGCTGAACACCAGAACAAAGGCGGCGGGTCGGGTACCGGCCGCCTTTGCTTTTGGCCGCCGTGAAATACCAATGAAGGCCACGGCACAGGCCAGCAGGTGACTCAAGCGCCCCTTTTGAAACCCGCATGCTCGTCGGCATGGCGGGTTTTTCTGTTTCAGCCGGTACTCCCCGGGGACGCAATGCCGGTCGATTCGTGTCCGGCAATGGCCTGGCGGAACACGCGCGCCAGGGTGTCGGACGTGTAGGGCTTCAAGACCAGTTCAAATGCATGATGGCCTGACGCCGCCATGACCGAGTTGTAGCCGCTGGTCAGCACCACCGGAAGCTCGGGATACAGTCGCCGGACCTGCTCGCCCAGCTCGATGCCATTCATGCCGGGCATGACGACATCGGAAAAAACCAGGCCAAACCGCCCCGCGTCCTCGGCCAGCAGTTTCAGCGCGGCGGCGGCGCTGGCTGCCCAGACCGGCCGGTAGTCCAGCACCTCCAGGATTTCACAGGTGATCTGGCCCAGCGCTTCGTTGTCCTCCACCACCAGCACACCGATCCCCTCGCAGGACAGGGCCGGTTCTGGTGCCGCTGCCGGCGCCGCCGCGACCCTTTCGCCGCGTGGCAGGTAGAGGGTGAAAACAGATCCCTTGCCGGGCTCGCTGCGAACACTCACTTCTCCGCCCGATTGCTTGGCAAAGCCGAAAACCTGGCTCAGGCCGAGGCCCGTCCCCCTGCCGGCTTCCTTGGTGGTGTAGAAAGGCTCGAAAATCGCTTCCAGTTTTTCAGCCGCAATGCCGCAGCCCGTGTCGCTGGCCGAAATGGCAATGAAATCCCCCTGCCGGGCGGCGCGGCCCGGACCGGCCGGTATCCTGCCCTCCTTTCGAACCGAGAGGACCAGCTGGCCGCTGGCATTCATCGCATCGCGGGCATTGGCCGCCAGGTTCAACAAGGCGGTTTCAAACTGGTTGACATCGGCCAGGGCGAAGCAGCCCTCCGGCAGGCAGGACTGGTGAAGGATTTCCACCCTTGACCCCACCAGGGGCTTGATCAGGTCAATCACGCTTTGAACCTGCCGGTCGACGTCGAAAACTTCCGGAATGAGCGGCTGCTGGCGGGCAAAGGCCAGCAGCTGGCCGGTGAGTTTGACGGCGCGGCCCACCGTGTCGTGGATCAGGTTCAAGTAATAGTCGCAATGCTCCGCAGGAAGCCGGTGGCTGCGCAACAGTTCGACCGACGAGTTGATCACGGCCAGCAGGTTGTTGAAATCGTGGGCGACGCCGCCGGTGAGTTGCCCCAGCGCTTCCAGCTTTTGCGACTGGCGCAATGCCGTCTCGCTGCGCAGCAGTTCGGTGGTGCGCTGTTCGAGCATCGCATTGGTCAGCCGCAGGTTCTTTTCCGCCAGCAACCGCTGCCGTGCAATCGAGGCCCGGGCCGCGACCTCCTCCACCAGCGCTTTTTCGCCGTCCAGCCAGGCGCGCGGCCGGGAATCGATCACGAACAGCACCATTGCCAGGCGGTTGTTCACGATGAGCGGCATGCCCATGAAGGCACCGGCCGGCAGGGGCTGTCCGCTGGCCCCGCAGGCGGCCTTGGCCGTGCGCGGATCGGCCGCCGTGTCACCGACGGCCACGGCGCGCCCCGCACGAAGCTCTGCCATCACTGCCGGTCCGTAAGCGTCAAGCCGATGCATTCCTGCCAGGCCGGGAAACCTGTCATCGGTCCACAACGGCACCGCCTGGCTCCATTCGCCTGCCTCGTCGACTTCGGCATAGCCGGTGCACGCGGCATTGAGATAGCGGCCCAGCATTTGCAACGCCAGCGTCATCATGGGCTCGGGTTCAACGGCGTCGCGCAAGGCATCGCTGATATCGACCTGGAAAGCCTGCTGCTTTTGCGCTTGCGCCTGGCGCTGTTGCGCCAGCCGTTGTTCAGTGGTTTCGACGAGAAGGCAGTACACGCCAGCGACACGCCCTGTTTCGCTTCGAAACGGCAGGAACGAAAGCCGCCACCAGGTTGCCTCCCTGGCGCCATTGCGTGTCAGGGTCAAGGGCATGTCTTCGTAATAAGCGCCCTCGCCGCCAAGCGCCTTCTTTGCAATGGGCTCGATTTCCGCCCAGGAATCGGTCCATTGTTCGGCGGCAGGAATGCCCGACAAGCCGTGAAAGCGCGAGCCGAGAATCTGCCGGTAACTGTCGTTGAAGAAGGAAATAAAGCCCGGTCCCCAGCCCATGATCATCGGCTGGGGATTGCTGAGCAGCGTGGCCAGCATGCTTTTGAGCGTGGCAGGCCAATGGGCCGGCGGGCCGAGCGTGGTTCCCCGCCAGTCCTGGGCATGGATCAGCGCGCCCATTTCACCGCCATGGGCCAGAAACGCAGGCATTTGCGGCGTGTCTACCGTGTCGTTGTGATGGCTTGTAGGCATGAAAACCAGTAGTCTTTTCTAACGCGGGACTTGTTCAAAATTTGTTGGAAATGCCATTCTGCATCAATGGGGATATTCATCGACTTTCTCGCCGGCCTCGAAACTCCCGTTTTTGCCAGCCTTGTTTTTTCATCGAAAAAGAACCCGGCAATTCGACCGTTGATTGCGAGGTATCCACCAGCCTGTGCATCACATTGCGCCGTCAGCCGCCAAAACCCACTCAAGCTCAACGGCTGCAGCAATTCAGGCCCGGGCTGGGCGGTGTCATTCTGCTTGATGTATTTCAATGTATCAGGTTTGTTTAAAATGTAACCCAGACAAAAAATTCCACGGAATCACTGCCATTTGCCGCAACCCTGATCGAAAAACCGGCGGCTTTACTGCATCAGGCCAGCCACAGTGAAATCGCCGTACCGCTATTGTTTGCATAGCAGCATATTCAGTATAAATAAGCGAAAAAGGCCTAATTTGTCATCAATTCATGTTGATGCCAGCCTGGACGGATATCCTCGGCCTGTCCACCCTGCGGCTTCTTGAAAAGTGGGTACCCAGGAATATTCGGTTCCGCCCCGGAATACAGATGGAACCCGCCCACGCCATGCACCCGAAGGACAAGCAGACATTGAAAAACCCAGTCATCGGAAAAGCCGGCACTGCCGACCGGATCGATATCGTTTATCTCTGGGTGAACGGTGCCGACCCGGTCTGGCTGAGCAAGCGCCACAGCGCCTATGCCGACTGGATGCGCCGCAAGGGCGAAGAACTGGCGGCTTTCGGCAACGTGGCCGGCCGCTACCGGGACAATTCGGAACTGCGCTTCAACCTGCGCGCGCTGGAGTTGTTTTTCCCCGACCACGGCCATGTCTACATCGTGACGGACGGGCAGACGCCGGCCTGGCTGCGGCCATCCGGCCGGGTGACGCTGGTCGACCACCGCCAGTTGCTTCCGCCGGCGTCGCCCGGGGTGTTCGACTCGGGCCATATCGAGTCCTACCTGCACCACATTCCCGGCCTGTCCGAGCGTTTCATCTACCTGAACGACGACGTGTTTTTTGGCCAGAAGGTCCACCCGGCGTGGTGGTTCGGAGAACGGCTGAAGGTGTTCCTGGAGCCTGCGTCGGCGGCGCATCCCCAGGCGCTGCATCCGGACGAGACGGCGCTGGTCAATGCGTCGATCGCCTCCGGGCGCTGGCTCAGCGAACGCTATCCGCACTACCTGCACATTCCCCAGGTGTATGCGCACACGCCGCGGGCCATGCGCAAGAGCGTGATGCATGAGCTTGAAGACCTGGCGCAGGACTGGTTTGCGCAGGTCCGCTCCACCGTGTTCCGGTCCTGGCGGATTCCGCCCATCGTTCCGGACCTGGCGCCGCGCTGGATGGTGCAGATGGGTTACGCCGAGCAGCAGGTGCTCAATCCGCTCTACATCAACACCGGCGATGACCAGGCGGCGCAGCAGTTTGACGCGCTGTTGCAGAACTTCGGCCAGCTGCCGTTTTTCTGCATCAACGACACCTGCGACGAAGCGCAGGGCGACGATCCGCGCCTGCTGAGGATTGCGCAAACCCTGGGAAAGCTGCTGCCCAACCCGTCTTCGTTTGAATGGGAAGGCGAGCAGCGGATGGCGGCCTGAAGCGTCAGCATCCTTGACCAGAACGGCTTGCCGCGCATGACCCACGTGCACTGGCAGCCATCCAAAAAAGAGTGCTTGCTGCGCACAAAAAATCCCGGCCTGTTCGCACAGTTCCGGGATTTTTCAGGGCGGTGAAGCCGCGGCCCTGGTTTGCCCCGGCTTGCGTTCAGGCCATCGTCACATGCCGAACCTGGACTTGGCCTGGGCCTGGCAGGTGTCCCTGGCATTGCCAGCCAGGCTGTCGCAACGCTCCCTGGCGGCCTTGTACTCGGCTTCACGGGTTTCGGAGCGGGCCTCTTTTTTGGCATCGTTCACATTGGCCGTCCTGCTGACGCTGCCGTCGGTGGCGGCCTTGGACACCTTGGCCTCTTCCCTGGCTTTGACATGCGCGGCCTTGGCGTCCTTGACGCAGACATCCTTGGCATTGCCGGCCAGGTCATCGCACTTTTCCTTGGCAGTGTCATAAGCCGTGTCGGCCTTGGTCATGACGACATCGCGGGTGTGCTTGGCGCTGGGCTTGTACTGGGCTTCGAGCTCGGCCTTGGCGACCTTTTCAGCGCCCTTCGCTTCGGAAACGCAGACGTCCTTGGCATTGGCCTGGAGGCTGCCGCACTTGTCGCGGTTGACCTTGTAGTCGGCGCTGATCTGCTTTTGCTGGGTGTCGTATTCGGCCTTCGTCAGGGCGATGGCATTGCCGGCAAAAATGCACGACATGGCGACGCTGAGCATGAGGAGTCTGGTTTTCATGATGGTTCCTTGGAAAGTTTGAGGGTCTTCAATTTTCAACAGGAGGCCGACAGGCGACGGTTTTGCACCGTTCGGAAAATTGCCCGCGTGCGTCGTGGCGGGAAGCCCCCTCTGCCTGGCGCTTCTGGCTACCTGGCAAGCGCAACCGTTCCTGTTTCCAGAAGCACGATGCTAGCCACGGCAGGGCTGCGAAGCAGTAGGCCGGCAGATTTTGCAGCGGTAGTCTGATGCCTACAGTCGGGCTGGCCCGGCGCTGAAACGGCTATGTTCTGGCGCGCAATGTGCGGCTCAGCAGGGCCACCGGCAGCAGGCCGACCAGCACCAGCGCCAGCGCCGGCAGGGCCGCCTCGCCCAGGCGTTCGTCGCGCGCCAGCTGGTAGGTCACCACGGCCAGGGTGTCGCTGTTGAAGGGCCGCAGCACCAGCGTGGCGGGCAGTTCCTTCATCACATCGACGAACACCAGCAGGCCGGCCACCGCCACCGAACGCCTGAGCAGCGGCCAGTGCACCCGCGCCAAGAGGCCGGCGCCGGTGGTGCCGAGCATGCGGGCGCTGTCGTCAAAGCTGGCCGGAATGCGCGAATAGCCGCTCTGGATGCTTTGCAGCGCCACCGCGCTGAAACGCACCAGGTAGGCCCAGACCACGCCGAGCACGGTGGCGGTGACCCAGTAGCCCGCACCCAGCTGCGGCGCGGCCGCCTGCAGCCAGCCCACCGGCAGCAGCAGCCCGACGACGATGACCGCGCCCGGCACGGCATAGCCCAGGCTGGCCAGCTGCACCGCCCCACGGGTCAGCAGGCCGGGCTGGCGCCGCACGGCAAACGCCAGCCCCAGGGCCAGCGCGGTGGCCAGCGCGGCGCTCAGCCCGGCAAGCCACAGGCTGTTGAGCGTCCAGTTGGCGAACTGGCCCCACAGCAGGTTGTTCCAGCCCAGCACCAGCGGGCGCAGCATGAACAGCACCGGCAGCGCGAAGCCCAACGCGATCGGCGCGGCGCAAAGGCCCCAGGCCAGCGCCGCCCGCCTGCCGCGCAGTTGCACCGGCGCGGCGTCGGCGG
>JAQGMN010000022.1 GCA_028292345.1 Polaromonas sp.
CCGCGACGTCCGTCTTCGCATAAACGACCAACACGTCGGCATCCGGCCCGTTGGTGATCCACATCTTCGACCCGTTCAGCACATAGCGGTCGCCCTTCTTCTCCGCCCGCGTGCGCATGCCGACGACGTCCGACCCCGCCCCCGGCTCGCTCATCGCCAGCGCCCCCACATGGGTCCCATCGATCAGCTTCGGCAAATAGCGCCGCTTCTGGTCTTCGTTGCCGTTTCGAAAAATCTGGTTCACGCACAGGTTGGAGTGCGCCCCATACGACAGCCCCACCGAGGCGGACGCGCGCGAGATCTCTTCCATCGCCACGACGTGCTCCAGGTAGCCCATGCCGGCGCCGCCGTATTCCTCGCCCACAGTGATGCCCAGCACGCCGAGCGCACCCATCTTTTCCCACAGGTCCATCGGGAACTGGTCATCGCGGTCCAGTTCGGCGGCGCGCGGCGCGATTTCAGCCTGCGCAAAGTCGCGCACCGTGTCGCGCAGCGCGTCGATGTCTTCGCCGAGCTGGAAATTGAGTCCTGGCATGTTGTTCATGGTTGAAATGTCTCTTTTAAAAATTGATGAAGTCGCGCGAAAATCAATAGGTCTTGGGCACGGGCGCGAGGGTCTGCTGCATCACCGCGCAGGCGCTGGCCTTGCCGCCGCCATCGAGGTGCATCACTTCGGCAGTGGTCACGATGATGCGCTTGCCCGCGCGGACCACACGGCCCACGGCGCGCAACTCGCCGCCGCCAAAACCGGCCAGGAAATTGACCTTGTATTCAACGGTGGTGACTTCCGTGTCGTCAGGCAGCTGGGTCAGCGCCGCATAGCCGCCGGCAATGTCGGCCAGCGCGCCGATGGCGCCGCCATGAAAGCCGCCCTGCTGCTGGTTGACACGCTCCGAATAAGGCAGCGCCACCTCGCACAGGCCGGGCTCGACCCGCACCAGCCGGGCACCCAGGTGCCGCATCAGCCCCTGGCGCATAAAACTTGCCTCGATCCGCTGGAACAGCGCTGACGGCGCGGTGGATGCATCCATGAACAGGCCTTGTGAGAATGGGTTGAAGCTGCCTTGCAGACGGGCTTTTTTAGTTGACGTTTACGTAAACGTCAATTATCACCTACTTTGACTTTTCAGCCTTCGAAAGCAGCATTCTGGCTTCTTTTTCACGGGCGCGGAGTTCGTCCAGATTGGCCTGCAGATCGACCAGCTGCGCCTCGAGCTTTTGCCGGTGGTCGGCCAGGATCTGCAGGAATTTCCTCAGTTGCGGCGCCGTGTCGCGCGGGCTGTCGTAGGAGTCGATGATCTCCTTGGCCTCGGTCAGGGAAAGCCCCAGGCGCTTGGCGCGCAGCGTGAGCTTGAGCCGCGTGCGGTCGCGGGCCGAATAGACGCGGTTGCGCCCGCCCGGCCCTTCGCGCTCGGGCTGCAGCAGGCCCATGTCTTCATAAAAGCGCATGGCGCGGGTGGTCAGGTCAAACTCTTTGGCGAGATCGCTGATGGTGTAGGTAGTGGCCATGAAGAGAAGAAGAGGCCCAAGGGAGCAGCAGCACACTGTCGAAAACCGGTACCGTGCCGCAACCGCAATCCGTGGCGTCTTACGTTGACGTAAACGTCAAATATAACGTGAATGGAGGAAGCCGGCCTGCAGGCGCCGCGCAACTCCGCCGACAGGCAAAACCAGGGTCAGGAATTGGCGGGTAGCGCCTGCGGCAGCGACATGAAAAAGCTTGCCCCCATCTGGTCGGCGCTTTCAGCCCATACCGTTCCGCCATGCACCTGCGCCACCCGCTTGATGATGGCCAGCCCCAGGCCGTTTCCCGGAAAGTCGGCCGAAGAGTGCAGGCGCTGGAACGCCGTGAACAGGTTGCCGCTGTAGACCGGATCGAATCCCGCGCCGTTGTCCGCCACCATCAGCACCCGTTCGCCCGGCAGCTTGCCGGGCAGCAGCCCGACCTTGATCCAGGCCTCGCTCTTTTTGGCAGTGAATTTCCACGCATTGTCGAGCAGGCAGAACAGGGCGATGGTCAAAAGACCCCGGTTCCCGACAAGCATCAGGCTGCCATCCAACTCGACCGTCACATCCCGGTCGGGATCGAGCTTGCGCAGGTCGGCCAACAGGGTGCGACAGACGGGCGCCAGGTCAACCATTTCCGGCGTGCCGGTGCGAAGCGGCAGCTGGGCCAGCGTTCGCAAGTCATCCACCAGCCTGGCCAGCTGGCTGATGCTGGCCTGAATGCGCCTGACGTAATGCAGGCCCTGATCGTCCAGGACCGGCGAATACTTTTCAGCCAGCCTGGTCGCAAAACCCTGGGCCACATGCAGGGAGTCCTGCAGGTCGGAAGATACCGCCTGGGTGAAGGTCAGCAGGTCGTGCCGGACATTTTTCAGTTCGGCCTGCTGCGCCAGCAGGGTCTGCTGCAGCTCGGCATTGGATTTCTTGAGGACCGTGTCGGCCATGTGCCGGTCGCTGATGTCAGCCAGGCTGACCAGCACCGCCTGATGGCCATCCCACTTGACCTGGCTCCAGGCGAGCTCGACCAGCACTTCCTTGCCGTCCCTTATTTTCTGCCGGCACAATCGCATCTCGGACTGGCCTTCCTTGCCCGTGTGCAGCGAATGCAGCAGTTCGGCGCCTTCTCCCTCGGGAAAAAGCGCCTCCATCCCGAGCGACATGAAGGTCTTGCGCGCAATGCCGTAAAACCTGATGGCCGCCTGGTTGACTGCAAAGATTTGTAGCGAAGCCCGGTCGAACACCCACATGACATTCGGATTGGCTTCAAAGATCAGCTGGTTGTAGCGCTTGCTGTCTTCCAGCAGGCGCTGGTACTTCTGCGCCGGTCCCGCTTCGCGCAGGTTGACGATGTAACCGGCGGCGCATCGACGCAGCGTGTATTCGACCCAGCTGTTTTCAAAGCTTTCATGGGCGACAAAAACATATTGATCGGAAACGGCAAGCGCCAGTTCGGCCGCCTCTTCATGCTGGCTGGCGATGTCCTGCGATACGGCATCCCAGAGGCTGTAGCCGCTGAGTGCGGATAGGGAGGTGTGGAGGAATCCCAGCGCCCTTGGATTGGCGTCAACAATGGCCAGCTGCTGATCAAGCAGTACGATGCCGTCCAGCGTCAGGTCCGCAACGCCCCATTCCTGTCGTGCTGGCGGCAGGATGGCGCTGACATCATGCGGTTGTGTATCGGCCACGGAACCAGCTGGAGTCAACCTGAACTTGTCCAGAATTCGGATCATGGCGGAAAGACGGACGTGGCGAGTGAAAGACTGCAGGATTCATGCGGCAAGCCGATCAGCGCCACTTGGCATTGGCCATGACCAGTGCGGTGACATAGCCTTGCAGCCAGTCGAAATTGACCGGCTTTTGAATCATGCGCGCCTGTGGCGGCAGCCCGCCACGAGCGGCAATGGCTTCCACCGCCATACCGCTGATCACGACGATCTGCATGTCTGCCAGTTGCTGGTTGCGCTTGATGGTCCTGAGCATTTCGATGCCATCGACGCCCGGCATCGACAGGTCGGCAATGAGCAGGTCCGGCCGCATGCTGGCAATGTCCATCAGCGCGTCCAGCGCCGACGGCATCCAGGTGCAGTCAACCGGCAGGTCCCATTCGTCGAAATGGCACCGGTACAGGTCACGCGTCGCCTCGTCGTCCTCGACCACCAGCACGCGCAAGCGGTGCTTGGGGTGAAGGTCGGCGCGCGAAAGTTGCGGACTGTGCTTGGCCAGATAGGCGTTGAGCGACTGCAGGGCTATGCGCCGGTGACCGCCCAGCGTTTTCCAGGCATCGATCTCGCCTTTTTCGACCAGCGACTGAACTGTCGCCACAGACAAACCCAGCACCTTGGCCGCATAGCTTGTCCCGCAGTAATCATCACTTGAGAAATCACTGGCCGTGATGGCGGCTTCGAAAGTTTTTGGTTCACGCGACATCAATGGACTTTAAATGGTTTGAATTTGTCACAGTTGTAATCTTAATCAGTTTCGTGAGTTTTATTTGGGCGGGAGCAAAATTCCCACAGGAATACACATATAGACAACGCTACAGACCACAACGGAGCTTGCATTTGCTACGACAGCGTGAAAAAGAACGTGGCGCCGCATGCCGGCGCTGACTCTGCCCATACCCGGCCGCCATGCCGCCTGATGACGCGGCTGACGGTGGCCAGCCCGATACCCGTTCCCAAAAACTCCGAGACCGTGTGCAGCCGCTGGAAGGGACGAAAAAGCTTGTCGGCATAGGCCATGTCAAAGCCCGCGCCGTTGTCTTTGATAAAAAACACCGGAACACCGGCAAGGTGGTATTGCTGCCCCACGCTGATTTCAGCATTTGCTGTTTTCGCGGTGAACTTCCAGGCGTTGGCCAGCAGGTTTTCCATCACGACCTTGAGAAGCCGCTCATCGCCATGCGCCTGCAGTCCGGCTTCGACCGTCACCGTCACCTGCCGATCGGGCTGGCGGGTGCTGCATTCTTCCAGCAGCTTGCGCGCCATGAGCGACAGGTCCACCGGCGTGGCATGCAGGGGCGCACGCGAGACTTGAGACAGGGACAGCAAATCCTCGATCAACTGGCCCATTTGTGCCACACCTGCCTGGATGCGCATCAGGTAATGACCCGCTTTTTCACTGGCATCGCCGGCCAATTGCGGCACCAGTTGCTTGGCAAGCAACCTGCTGAAGCCGTCAATGGTATTGAGCGGCGAGCGAAGGTCATGGGACACGGAATAAGAAAAGGCTTCAAGTTCCTGATTGGACAGGCGCAGAGCCGCTTCAATGGCCTTGATTTCCGTGATGTCCGCATCGATTCCCACCCAGAAGGCCACCTCACCGTGGTCGTCCAGCACCGGGGATGCCCGGTAAGCCATGGTGTGAAAACTGCCATCGCTTGCCTTCAAGCGCCGGAGTCCGGCGTACGGGGACTGGTCGGCCCGGGAAACGGCCCATGTGTTCTTGATGCCCGCGACATCTTCCGGATGAATGGCCGCCAGCCATTGGCAGCCGGTCCAGTCCTTCAACGTTCCGCCCATCAGGTCGAACCATGCGCGGTTGAAGTAGGTGGCGCGCCCGTCCGGGCTGGCCGTCCAGACCATCTGGGGGGCCTGCTCGGCCAGGGCCCGGAACAATGCCTCCTGGCGACCGAGCGCAGCAGTGCGTTCAGCCACCTTTTGTTCCAGCCCCTCATTGAGCTGGCCGATTTCCTCGAGAAGCCTGGAGTTTTCCAGGCCGGCAGAAGCCAGGTGGCTCAGTTCCAGGGCGACGTATTCATCCTCCTTGGTGAACTCGCCTTCATATTTGTCGGACAGTTGCAGGACACCGATATTTTTTCCGTCCCGGCCCGTCAGCGGGACGGCCAGCCAGCCCCGCATGGGAAGGGGCGTTTCACTCTGGCTGCCAAAATCCTGCCAGCCGGGATGGGCTTCAAGCTGGGCCTGGGTCATCCGCAGGGAACGGTTGTTCTCGCGCACGACGGCATAGACGGCGCTGCCGTCGGTCGGTTTCATCAAGCTTCGATAGGCTTCGTACTTTTCCGAGAGTGACAGCGCATGCATGGCTTGCGGGCGCATGCTGTCGGCGGTCAAATATACGGCCGCCTGGTGCGCGCCAATGACGCCCCGCGCCTGGTCGGCAATCTCCTGCATGGTGCCTTCGAGCGTCCGGTGCCAGACGATGGCCTGGGCAGCGTCTGCCGCGCGCTGAAGGGTGAACAGGTATTCCTGCGTCTCCCTTTCGCTTTTTTCCTGGGCGGTCTTGTCCAGCGCGATGACAAACCGCGCACTCCGGCCGGCATATGCAACCGGCTGGGAAACCGTCTCGACCGCGAACAGCGAGCCGTCCTTGCGCAAATCGTGCCACACCGCATTTTGTCGCAGGGGCTCGCCCAGCCACTGGCGCAGTTCCTCATGCTCGGCGGCCGGCCGGATGTCAAAAATGCGCATCGACAGGAATTCGGTTTCCGAATACCCATAGGCCTGGCAGGCGGCCTGGTTCACGGCGAGAAATCCGTTCGTCGCCACGTCATAGACCCACATGGCCACGGGCGCCTTGTTGAAGAGGGCGGCATAGCGCTGCTCGCTATTGACCAGGGCTTGCTCGGCCCGCTTGCGCTCGGTGATGTCGCGTTCGACGGCCACCCAGTGGGTGAACCGGCCCTGGTCGTTGGCAATGGGAACAATGTCCATCTCGACCCAGAATTCGCTCCCGCTTTTGGTGTAGTTGACCAGTTCGGACCGGACAGGCTGCCATTTTTCGAGCTTTCCCCGTATCCGGTCAAGTTCGCCGCGCTGGGTGTTGATGCCCTGCAGCAGGCGCGGCGACTTTCCCAGGGCCTCTTCGCGGCTGTAGCCTGTCAGGCGCTCGAAGGCGTCATTGACAAACACGATGCGCGGTCCCGGCGCCTCGACCGGCTCGGCTTCGGTGATCATCACCACGTCGTTCAGGCGGGAAATACAGGTTTCCAGCAGGCGCGCATGCGCATGCGCCTGCTGCTGCGCGGTGATGTCCTGAATCATCCCCATCAGGCGCACGACCTTGCCGTTTTCGAGCAGGGCATGCCCCTGGACGCGAACCCAGATCGGCTGTCCTGCAGCGGTGACCAGGGGAAGTTCGACGTCCCATGGGGTTGCGTCGTCGATGGCTGACCGGACTGCCGCTGCCATGACGGGCCGGGCTTCAGTTTCGAAAAAATTGACGGCGTCTTCAAAGCTGACGTCCCGCGACGGATCGACCCCATGAATGCGGTAGGTTTCTTCCGACCAGCAGGGCGTCATGGTGTCCACAAGCAATTCCCAGCTTCCCACCTTGGCCAGCGCGCCTGTGCGCTTCAGCAGTTCGGTGCTGCGAAAAAAGGCCAGTTCGGCATTCTTGCGCGCCGTGATGTCCTGGATCACCCCGGTGCGCTGCAGTGATTGCCCGGCTTCGCTGCGACTGGCCAGGCCGAATTGATGAATCCAGCGGACATGCCCGCCACGCAGGACCACGCGGAACTCGATGTCGAGCTTGGTTCCGGTTTGAATGGCGGTGCTGCATGCCGCCTGGAAAGCCTGGCGGTCGCTGTGGTGGACACAGGGAAGCAGGCTGTCAAGGCTGCCCCCGAACAGCGAAGCGTCGATGCCGAGAAAATCGAAAATCTCGTCGGACAGGCGAAGCTGTCCGGTCGCCAGGTCGAACTGCCAGTAGCCAATGCGCGCCAGCAGTTGGGCGTCGCGCAATTTTTGCTGTATTTCGCGGCTCGTCGACAGTTCTGCTTCCCGCAGACCTTGCTGCGCCTGCAGGGCTTCGGCCATGCGGTTGAATCCGGCGGCTATCTGAAAAAACTCACCGGTCGGTTCGTTCGGGTTGAGCGCGATGCGCGCCTCCAGCCGGCCCTGCTGAAACGCTTGAGTGGCCGCAAGGATTCTGGCAGCGGGCTGCACAATGGCGCGCCCGCCCAGTACCCAGGCCAGCCATCCGCCCAAAAGCGCCACCAGCGCCAGCCCGGCCAGTTCCAGCCAGAGTTTGTCCTGGCTGGGACCGACAACCAGGCGCCGGTCCATGCTGACCGCCACGACAAATGC
>JAQGMN010000038.1 GCA_028292345.1 Polaromonas sp.
CCTGCCTCGATGTCCTGCGAACTCAGCGAGCGCACCACCGGAACGATTCCCGGATGCGTGGCCTGCAGCAGGGCGGCGAACCGCGCGGCCACCGGCACGGCGGTCGGCACCACGCCGAGTTGCAAGCGGCCCCGGGGCTGGTCGGCGCTGCTGGCCAGTTCCTGCTGCAGCAGCGCATGCTCGTGCAGCATGCGCCGGGCGGCGCCCAAGACATGTTCCCCCTCGGGCGTGAGGCCGGCGTAGCTGCGGGCGCGCCTGACGATGGGCGTGCCGAATTCCTTTTCCAGCGCCCGCAGGGCGTTGGAGAGCGCCGGCTGGGTGATGTGGCAGGCCTGCGCGGCGCGGGCGAAGTGCCGGTGCTCGGCTAACGCGACCAGGTAGCGCAGGGAGGTCAGCAGGTTCATGCGCAGCGCCGCCGGTTTTCAGCGGCCGGTTTTCAGGTGTTCTTGCTGATGGTGATGGTCGGGAACCTGGCCGAGAAGTCCTTGGCCTTGGCCGCGACGGTGATCGCCACCTTGCGCGCCACGGCCTTGTAGATGCCGGCCACCTCGCCGTCGGGATCGGCCACCACGGTCGGCATGCCGCTGTCGGCCTGCAGGCGGATCTTGATGTCCAGCGGCAGCGCGCCGAGGTAGTCCATGGCATAGTCGGCCGCCATTTTCTTGCCGCCGCCTTCGCCGAAGATGTGCTCGGCATGGCCGCACTGGCTGCAGATGTGCACCGCCATGTTCTCGACGATGCCCAGGATCGGCACGCCGACCTTCTCGAACATCTTGATGCCCTTCTTGGCGTCCAGCAGCGCGATGTCCTGCGGCGTGGTGACGATGACCGCGCCGGTCATGGGCACGCGCTGGCTGAGCGTCAGCTGGATGTCGCCAGTGCCGGGCGGCATGTCGACGATCAAATAATCGAGGTCTTTCCAGTTGGTCTGGCGCAGCAGCTGCTCCAGCGCCTGGGTCGCCATGGGGCCGCGCCAGATCATGGCTTCGTCCTGCGCGACCAAGAAACCGATGGACATGACCTGCAGGCCGTAGTTTTCCATCGGCTCCATGTTCTTGCCGTCGATGCTCTCGGGCCGGCCCTCGATGCCCATCATCATCGGCACGCTCGGGCCGTAGATGTCGGCGTCCAGCAGGCCGACCGCCGCGCCTTCGGCGGCCAGCGCCAGCGCCAGGTTGACGGCGGTGGTGCTCTTGCCCACACCGCCCTTGCCCGACGCCACGGCAATGATGTTCTTCACATGGGGCAGCAGCTGCACGCCGCGCTGCACGCTGTGGCTGGCGATCTTCACGGTGACGTTGACCGACACATTGCCGACGCCGGGGACGGTCCGGGCGGCGGCAATCAGGCTCTTGCGCAGGCCGGCGACCTGGCTCTTGGCCGGGTAGCCGAGCTCGACGTCGAAGGACACGTCGCCGCCGCTGACCAGCAGGTTTTTCAGCGCCTTGGTGCTGACGAAATCCTTGCCGGTGTTGGGGTCGAGCACGGTTTGCAGCGCATTCACAATTGCCTGTTGTTCTACAGCCATCGGGGAAATCTCCATGTAATTCGGACAAGGCAGGCCGCTGCTTTTTCAGGAAAGCGCGCGGGTTGCCGGGGTTGACAGCGAGTCTAACGCCGCCGCGCCGGCCGATGTTCGCCGGGGGAATGCAGCTTGCTATTTTTTTAATAGCTGACTGTGCCCGCGCAACCTGCGCAAAGCGCCTTTTTTACCTGCAAAACCCCACGACCCGGCAGTGCGGGTGCGCGTCAGGCCGGGGCGGCGCCTTAGAATCAAAAATCAGCCCTCTACCGCCAAAAGCCTTTCCTATGACCCAGCGCCGCCTCTTTGTCACCACCGCCCTGCCCTATGCCAACGGCAATTTCCACATCGGCCACATCATGGAATACATCCAGGCCGACATCTGGGTGCGCTTCCAGCGCATGCAGGGACATGCCGTGAATTTTGTCGGCGCCGACGATGCGCACGGCGCGCCCATCATGATCGCCGCCGAGAAGGCCGGCAAGACGCCGCAGCAGTTCGTGGCCGACATTGCCGCCGGCCGCAAGCCCTACCTGGACGGCTTTCACATCGCCTTCGACAACTGGAGTTCGACCGATTCGCCGGAAAACCATGAGCTGGCCCGGCAGATCTACCGCGACCTGAAGGGCAACCCGGAGGGCTCGCTGATCGAGACCAAGGTGATCGAGCAGTTCTTCGACCCTGAAAAGAACATGTTCCTGCCCGACCGCTTCATCAAGGGCCAATGCCCCAAGTGCGGCTCCAAGGACCAGTATGGCGACAACTGCGAGGTCTGCGGCGCGGTGTACGCGCCCACCGAGCTGATCAACCCCTACTCGGCGCTGTCGGGTGTGGCGCCGGTGCTCAAAAGCTCGGAGCATTTTTTCTTCAAGCTGTCGGACCCGCGCTGCGTCGATTTCCTGCAAGCCTGGACGCAGGATGGCAAGCTGCAGCCCGAGGTGGCCAACAAGGTCAAGGAATGGTTTTCGGTGCGCACCAACCCGGACGGCACGCAGAGCGAGGGCCTGGGCGACTGGGACATTTCGCGCGACGCGCCCTACTTTGGCATCGAGATCCCCGACGCGCCGGGCAAATACTTCTATGTCTGGCTGGACGCGCCCGTCGGCTACCTGGCGTCGCTGAAGAACCTGCTCGACCGGCGCGGCGAAAACTACGACTACTACATGGCCGACCCGACGCTGGAGCAGTACCACTTCATCGGCAAGGACATCGTCACCTTTCACACGCTGTTCTGGCCGGCAATGCTGCATTTCAGCGGACGCCGGACGCCGAACAATGTGTTCGTGCATGGCTTCCTGACGGTGAACAACGGCGAGAAGATGAGCAAGAGCCGGGGCACCGGGCTGGACCCGCTCAAGTACCTGAGCCTGGGCATGAACCCGGAATGGCTGCGTTACTACCTGGCGGCCAAGCTCAACGCCCGCAACGAGGACATCGACTTCAACGCCGACGACTTCATGGCGCGGGTCAACAGCGACCTGGTGGGCAAGTTCGTCAACATCGCCAGCCGGGCGGCAGGCTTCATCGGCAAGCGTTTCGCCGGCCGGCTCGGCAAGGTGTCCCTCGACGGCGCGACCCTGCTGGAGGTGCTGGGCGAGCAAAAGGACAGCATTGCGCAGCTGTATGAAGGCCGGGAATATGCCAAGGCGCAGCGCGAAGTGATGCTGCTGGCCGACCAGGTGAATGCCTATGTGGACCAGAACAAGCCGTGGGAGCTGGCCAAGGCGGAGGGCATGGACGCGCGCCTGCACGATGTCTGCACCGTGTGCATCGAAGCCTTCCGGCTGCTGACGCTTTACCTCAAGCCGGTGCTGCCCGCGCTGGCCGTTCAGGTCGAGGCCTTTTTGAAAATCAGCCCGCTGACCTTTGCCAATGCCGCCACCCGCCTGGGCAACGGCCATCCGATCGGCGGCTACCAGCACCTGATGCAGCGCGTTGACGTGAAGCAGCTCGATGCACTGTTTGAGCTTCCAGCCCAGGCGGAACCTGCAGCGCAAGCTACCGAAAGCGTAGCGCCCGGTGGCGAGCCCATTGCGCCCTCCATCGGCATCGACGACTTTGCGAAAGTCGATCTGCGCATCGCCAGGATCGTCAACTGCGAAGCGGTGGAAGGCTCGACCAAGCTGCTGCGCCTGACGCTCGACGCCGGCGAAGGCCGGATGCGCAATGTCTTGAGCGGCATCGCTGCCTGCTACCAGCCGGCCGACCTGATCGGCAAGCACACGGTGCTGGTCGCCAACCTGGCGCCGCGAAAAATGAAGTTCGGCATCAGCGAAGGCATGGTGCTGGCCGCCAGCCATGCCGATGAAAAAGCGAATCCCGGCATTTACGTGCTGGAGCCGCTGCCGGGCGCGACGCCGGGCATGCGGATTCACTGATCCCGCAGCAACCAACCCCAGGGAGCCCGGCCATGACCGCATTGCCTCGTTTTCGCGCACGCGGCCTGGCCGCGGCGGCGCTCATCGGCCTGACAGCGGTGGCCCTGCCGGGTTGCGCCGTCGTCGCCGTGGTCGACACCGTGGCCACGGTGGCGGTGGGCACGGTCGGGCTGGCGGCCAGCGCCGTCATCGGCACGGCGCGCATCGCCGGATCGGCCATCGGCGCCACCGCCGATGCGGTGCTGCCCGGTTCGGACCAGTAAAAAGCCCGCTGGACAACCCGGGCCGGTCGTTGCCGGGCAGGCGCAAAGGACGATGATTTTTCGGTTTTTGTGCCGGTTTTCACGCCGGCGAACGCGGGGCCGGGCGCACAATGTTGGCTCATGCACCTTCCCATTCAATTTGCCCGGTTTCGTCCGCGCCTGCTGTCGTCCATGGCCGGCTACAACCGCGAACGGTTCTTCAAGGATGCAGGCGCCGGCCTGACGGTGGGCATCGTCGCGCTGCCGCTGGCGATGGCGTTTGCGATTGCCTCGGGGCTCAAGCCGGAAGCGGGCATCTGGACGGCGATCATCGCCGGCGCCATCATCGCCTCGCTGGGCGGCTCGGCGGTGCAGATCGGCGGTCCGGCGGGTGCCTTCATCGTCATCGTCTACGGCATCATCGAGCGCTACGGCCTGGCCAACCTCCTGATCTCCACCACCTGCGCCGGGGTGCTGCTGTTTTTGCTCGGATTCTTCAAGCTCGGCACCCTGGTGCGCTATGTGCCGGTCAGCATCGTGGTGGGCTTCACCAACGGCATCGCGGTGCTGATCGCGCTGTCGCAGGTCAAGGACCTGCTCGGGCTGCAGATTGCCAGGATGCCGGCGGACTTTTTCTCGCAGCTCAAAGCCATTGCGCTGAACATCGGCACGCTGAACCCGTATGCGCTGGGGCTGGGGCTGGCCTGCCTGGTCGGTCTGCTGGTCTGGCCGCGCCTGTTCGACACCCAGACGCGCTATGCCCATGCCCTGACCAACCGCCTGATCCGGCTGATCCAGGCCGGCGAGGGCCTGCAGCTCAAGCGCGCCACGCGGCTGGCCTCGCGCCTGCCCGGGCCCATCGTCGCGCTGCTGACGCTGACGGCGCTGGCCTACTTCCTGAGCCTGCCGGTGGAAACCATCGGCTCGCGCTTTGGCGGGATTCCGCGCGCCCTGCCCGGATTTGAGTTTCCTGATTTCTCCTGGGCCACGGTGCGGCTGCTGGTGGCGCCGACGATCACGATTGCGCTGCTGGGCGCGGTCGAGTCGCTGCTGTGCGCCCGCGTGGCGGACCAGATTTCAGGCTTGAAGCGCCACGACCCGAACCAGGAACTGATGGCCCAGGGCGTGGCCAATTTCGTCGTGCCTTTCTTCGGCGGCATGCCGGCCACCGGCACCATCGCCCGCACCGTGACCAATGTGCGGGCCGGCGCCACCTCGCCCATCTCCGGGCTGGTGCATGCGCTGACGCTGGTCGCGGTGGTGCTGGTGGCCGCCCCGCTGGCCGTGCATGTGCCGCTGCCGGTGCTCGCCGGCATCTTGCTGTACGTCGCCTGGAACATGGGCGAATGGCGTGAATTTGCCGAACTCAAACGCGCCAGCAACCACTACCGCCTGATCATGCTCGGCACCTTCTTTCTGACCGTGGTGTTCGACCTGACGGTGGCGCTGCAGGTCGGCCTGCTGCTGGCCTGCGTGCTGTTCGTGCGGCGCATGAGTTCGCTGTTCCAGGTGGTCGAGGTATCGAACAGCGGCGACGAAGCGGGCTTCCGGCTCTACGGCTCGCTGTTTTTTGGCGCCGTGGCCAAGATCGACCCGATCCTGAACGTCGTGGAAAGCGCACCGCACGGCATGACCATCCGCCTGGACGTGCAGTCGCTGCAGGTGCTCGACGCCTCGGGCCTCGATGTGCTGGAGCAGCTGCAAAAGGCGATTGTTTCGCGCGGCGGCCGGCTGGTGCTGGCCGGCCTGAATGCCCAGCCCCGGCAGGTGATGGAACGCGCCGGCTTCCTGGCGCATGTCGAGACGGTGTGAAGATGGCTGTCGACTTTGCACAAGCGCTGCCGGGCGGCTGCATGCAGGCAGGGGCATTCAATGCAAGGCGGGCGTGGCGGTATCGCCTTCAACCCCGCAAGGCCTTGTCCTACCGCAGCGGCGCCAATGGCGTCAATAAACTTGCACCGCTTTGGCCCCACATCTCCACGATTTCAGGGCCGCAACAGTTTCCGACTCAACCTGGTGACGAAAGGAGCAGCCATGCTTCCTCGCCCTTGCCGCCTTGCCAGCCGCCTGCCACTGCTCGCAGCTGCTTTGCTTTCCCTTTCAGCCTGTGGCGGAGGCGACTCGGGACCCGAACCTGGTCCTGGCGCGAGCGTCAGTGTTCAGGCCTCTGGGTATTCCGAACAAAAGAAACCGTCCCACCTCGGCAACACCGATTACAAGGCTGAATCGTGCACCGCCGGGTCGGCACTGTCCGGCCAGCCGGTTTTGCGGGTGAACACGACCCAGCAAGGCGACCAGGTGCTGCGCAGCCTCGGCGCAGTGGACGAGGACGGCTTCACGGTGGCATGGCTTTCAGGCAGTGACGGGATTTTCATGCAGCGCTTCGACAGCGCCGGCGCGAAGATGGGCGGGGAAACGCAATTGCAGCTGGACATCAGGCACGCCAGTGAATCGCTTCGTGCCGGGGAAATCAGCGTCGGTTCGGTCGCCGTGCTGCGTGATGGCAGTGTGGTGGTGTCGTACCCTGTGGCCAGGCCCGCCAACCCCTCGGTGCCGAACGATCAATCGTTGAAGGATGGCATCTACTTCCAGCGCTTCGATTCGACGGGCGCTCAGGTGGTGGCCGAAACCGAGGTTTTCTCCCGCACGTTTGTTCCGAATTACCGGCCGCCAGGGCTGGGAAACGTCAAGGCGGTGGCATTGGCGGATGGCGGCTTTGCCATCGGTTGGGCGTCAATCCAGCCTTCATCGGTGACGATACGCACGACCTTTTCAGTACGGCGCTATGACGGCGCCGGGCAAGCCGAGGGTGAAAGTGTCGTGGTCGGGGTGGCGGGCAGTCCGGGAACATCGACGTATGCCATGAAGGCAGACGCATTCGGCGGCTATGCGGTGGTGGCGTCGCAGCAGCGCGAGGACTACACGCCCATGTTTTCGCTGACCTACTTCGACACCGGCAATGCGCCGCAACCGGTCCCGCTGCCCGGCGGAACCACCGACGCGTTGTTGCTGCCGCTGGAAAGCGGGCGTTTCGCGCTGTTTGGGCAAGGCAACGCCGGCGCGTACCGGCAATTCCTCGACAGCGGGGCCAACCCGGTCGGCGCGCAGTCGCCCCTGTCCGTCCTGCCCCTGGCCGCCCAGGCGTTGGCGGACGGAAGCCATGCGACCTTTACCGCTGTGGCTGCGGGTGTCTCGGCACAACGCTTTGACAGCGAGGGAATGGCGACCGGCGAAAGCGTGCTGATCGCTGCCCAGGGCGGCGCGCCCGTGAGCGTGGTGGCGCTGCCGGACGGTGGCTTTGCGGCGGCCTGGACCGCGGCCGGGGCGCTGGCCGATCAGGATGTGTTTGCCCAGCGCTTCACGGTTTACGCCGACCCCGTCCACGCCGGCGCCAAGGCCAGGCGCAAGGCCTGCAAGGAAAGCGCCGTCGGCCAGGGGCTCAAAGGCAGGGCGCGAAAGCAGTTCATGGACGGTTGCCTGAAGCAGTGAATTCCATCGTGCCGTCGAATGGGTTCAGGGCCGTTCGAGGCGCTCCTAGCGGCTTTTCGGGTAGACGCTTTCCTCGTCGGCGGATGCGGTGCGCAGCACGCGCAGGTCCGGGTCGAACACCACGGTAAAGATCATCGCGGTGTTGGGCGGGTTCAGGTAGCGCCAGTCGTAATGCGTTTCGCGCTTGAGCGCAAAAGGCGTGACCTTCATCGGCTTGCCCAGCATCTTGCGCACCGTTTCCATCGGCATGCCGGGCAGCACGCGGGCGAAATTCTGCGGCGTGAGCACCTGGCGCAGCGCGGTCATCCGGCCGTCGGCGCCGATGGTGATCATGTAGTTGACATTGCCGGCCGGCTGGCGGTTGTATTCCAGCGTGCGGGCGCCGGGCTCGGCGGCCGCGCCGGGCATCGGCAGCGACGCCATGTCGCCAGCCTCCCAGACCTTTTCGGGAACGCCGAAGCGCGCCCGCACGTCGGCCTCGGTGGAAACGCCTTCTTCCAGCTCCTTGATGCGCTCCTGGTCGCAGCCGGCCAGGCCCAGGATGAACGACAGCAACCCCATGGACAGCACCTTTCTTTTTGAAACACCGCCCGACCGCGATGCAGAAAATCCTGAACCGGCCCGCGTGGACCGCTGAAATGATGAACGCATGACAGACCCCGGTAAAATCATTGCACTATACGTTTCAGGGAACCCGGCACATGTCCATTTTTCAACGCACCCACTACCAGTCGGAATTTTCATTGTTCCTGGACGACCTGAAGGCCAAGAAGCCGGAGATCGAACCCGGCCAGCGCGCCGGCCGCGCCATCTGGTGGGACAAGCAGCTCAACCTGGCCGACCAGGCCGACTACGGCGAAGCGCGCATGCCGCAGCAGGCCTATGTGTATGGCACCAGCGGCCATCCCAACAGCAAATAAATAGCGGGCGGGGCCTCGCCTTCCTGCGCCAGACCGCAGCCAGCTGGCACACGAATGCGGCTGCGCGCCTTGTGCCAGACGCGCAATGCACCTGGCAAGCCGGCGCAAAGCGCACCTTTTCCTCCTGTTTTTCCTGATCGGCAACGGCAACCTTCAGTCATGAACCGATCCCTTTTGCGGCTGCCTTGATGCCACCGACCGCACCAATTGCGTCCGAGCCGCCTTCTGCCGCCACGCCTGCCCTGCCCGGCGCAGCCAGCCTGGCCTTGCCGGGGCTGATCGACCCGGTCGCGCTGGCGCGGCTGTATGGCGAGCCGATGTTCGCCATGCCCAAGGACCTGTACATCCCGCCGGATGCGCTCAAGGTCTTCCTGGAAGCCTTCGAAGGCCCGCTGGACCTGCTGCTCTACCTGATCCGCAAGCAGAATTTCAACATTCTCGACATTCCAATGGCGGCGGTGACGCGCCAGTACCTGGCCTATGTCGACGAAATCCGCGCCACCAACCTGGAGCTGGCGGCCGAATACCTCTTGATGGCCGCGATGCTGATCGAGATCAAGTCGCGCATGCTGCTGCCGCCGCGCAAGACGGCCGAAGGCCCGGAAGCCGAGGACCCGCGGGCCGAGCTGGTGCGCCGCCTGCTGGAATACGAGCGCATCAAGCTCGCCGCGCACCGGCTGAACACCCTGCCGCAGCGGGGCCGGGATTTCACGGTGGCGCAGGTGCATGCCCCGCAGTCCACCGAGCCGCGCCTGCCCGATGTCACGCTGGTCGAGCTGCAGGAGGCGTGGCAGGGCATTGTCCGGCGCGCCAGGCTGGTCCAGCACCATGTCATCAGCCGCGAGGAACTGTCGGTGCGCGAGCACATGAGCATCGTGCTGCGCAGGCTGCAGGGCCGCAAGTTCCTGGAGTTCGAGGAGTTGTTCGACGCCTCGCGCGGCATGCCGGTGCTGGTCGTCACCTTCATCGCGCTGCTGGAGCTGGCCAAGGAATGCCTGCTGGAAATCACCCAGGCCGAATCCTTCGCGCCCATCTATGTCCGCCTGGCCTACACGCCGGCATGACGCCTGCGCCCACCTGCAACCCCAGGCCTTGGTCCCATGACGCATGATTTTGATGTTCTGATCGTTGGCAGCGGGCTGGCCTGCGTACACCTGGACATCTCGCACCAGAGCCCTTAATTCCTGCACGAACACTTCCCCAACATCCTGGCGCGCTGCGCCGCGCTTGGCGTCGACATCACCACGGAGCCGATTCCCGTGGTGCCCGCCGCGCACTACACCTGCGGCGGCGTGCTGACCGACCTGGCCGGCCGCACCGACCTGCCCGGCCTGCTTGCCATCGGCGAGACCGCCTGCACCGGCCTGCACGGCGCGAACCGTCTGGCGAGCAACTCGCTGCTCGAATGCATGGTGTTCGCCCAGGCCGCCGCGCAAGCAATTGCCGCTGCGCCGGCCGTAGTGCTGCCCGAACTGCCGCAGTGGGACGACAGCCGCGTGACCGATGCCGACGAATGCGTGGTGATCTCGCACAACTGGGACGAGCTGCGCCGCTTCATGTGGGACTATGTCGGCATCGTTCGCACCAACAAGCGGCTCGAGCGCGCCGCGCACCGCATCGCGCTGCTGCAGGCCGAGATC
>JAQGMN010000432.1 GCA_028292345.1 Polaromonas sp.
ATGTGGCCCGCGAAGTCGTCAAGGTCGAGGAAATCATCGATTACACGCGCCGCGACAACGTGGCCGAGCGACTGGCCAAGAAGTTTGGCGCTGCCATGGGCGAGGGCGCCATGAAGGCATTCCAGGCGATTCCCGCGCTTCGCTGAGCAACGTCAACCGCATCAAAAAAGCCCGCGCAGAACGCGGGCTTTTTTCTGGCGGCTACCGCGCGTGCGGGTCACCGGCCAATGCAGAACACGGTGGGCAGGTCGAGCGGCAGCACCGGCTTGTCGCGTTTCCACTGGCTTGCCAGCGCGCTGCGCGACACTCCGCTGTCCAGCGTGATGCCGCAGCTCAGGGCGAGCCGGGTATTGCCCTGCAGGGTTTGCAGCAGGCCCTGCAGCAAGGCGGCATTGCGGTAGGGCGTTTCGATGAACAGCTGGGTCTGGCCGGTCTTCAGCGCCAGCGATTCGAGTTCCCGGATGCGCTGGGCGCGGCCGGAAGGGTCTTGTGGCAGGTAGCCGACAAACGCGAAATTCTGCCCATTCAGTCCGCTTGACGCCAGCGCCAGCATCAGCGACATCGGACCGGTCAGCGGCACCACCTGAATTCCGAGGTCATGCGCGGCGCGCACCACCGACGAGCCCGGGTCGGCAATGGCCGGCATGCCGGCCTCGCTGACCAGGCCGATGTCGCGGCCTTGCAGCGCAGCTGCCAGCAGCGGCCGTGCATCGAACTGGCCGCCGTGGTCGCCCTTTTTATGCACTTCGCGCGGCAATTCCTGGATCTGCAGCGCCTGGACCGGCGTGGACAAGGGATGCAGCTCGTTGATGCGCTTGAGGTAGGCGCGCGTGCTTTTGGCGTTCTCGCAGACCCAGCAGCACAGCCGGGCCGCAACCTGCAGCGTTCCGGCCGGCATCACGTCCTGCAGTGGGGCCTGGCTGTCGCAGCCGAAATCCAGCGGCGCGGGCACCAGGTAGAGTTTTCCCTTGGCACTGCTCATGGGACGGCCCGGCGGTTTGCCAGCAGCGCAATGCCGGCGGCCTGGATCATTTTGCAGGTGCGGATCAAGGGCAGGCCGACCAGCGCGGTCGGGTCGTCGCTGTCGATCGATTCGAGCAGCGCAATGCCGAGGCCTTCGCTTTTGGCACTGCCGGCGCAGTCGTAAGGCTGCTCGGCCCGGAGGTAATTTTCAATTTCGGCATCGTCCAGGTCGCGGAACTGCACTCGGACGGCCGCCAGGCCGGTTTGCTCGAAGCCGCTTTCCAGGCAGACCACGGCCACCGCGGTCTGAAAAATCACGGTCTGGCCGCGCATCTGGCGCAACTGGGCCACCGCCCGCTCATGGTTCCCGGGCTTGCCCAGCGCCAGCCCGTTCAGGTCGGCCACCTGGTCGGAACCGATCACGACCGCTTGCGGGAAATTCCGGGCCACCGCGCGCGCCTTGGCCAGCGCCAGGCGCCCGGCCAGCGCATCCGGTGCTTCTTGCGGCAGCGGTGTTTCGTCCACTTCGGGCGCGGCCACCACGAAGGGGATTTGCAGGCGCTGGAGCAACTCGCGCCGGTAGGGCGAAGTGGAGCCCAGCACCAGTGCACGGCCTGCCGGGTGGGTGGCCGCGGGCAGATCGGGTTTTTCCGGGAATTCGGGTGAGGAAAGGGTCGCAGGATTCATGGCACCGATTCTCTTACACTGCATGCATGTCCAAATCCCACCATGCCAATCGGCTCAACATGCAAGCCTTTGCCCGCGAAGGCATTCCCCTCGTCGGAGCCACTCCGCTACAAAATATGGAGCGCCTGGCGCAGGAGACACAAGCGCTGGAGCCTGATTTGATGGTCAACTGGGAGGCCCGCGCGGAACTGCGCCCGGGCTCCGGCGCAGACGAAGATGTCTGGCTGCACCTGGTGGCCACCGCATCGGTCACGCTGGTCTGCCAGCGCTGCATGGGCGCGGTTGCCACGCCGCTCGAAATCGACCAGTGGTACCGGTTCGTTGCCACCGAAGAGATTGCCATGGCCGAGGACGACGAGTCGGAGGAAGACCTGCTGGTCATGGAGCCGCATTTCGACCTGCTGGCGGTGCTGGAGGACGAACTGCTGATGGCGCTTCCGCTGGTGCCCATGCATGAGGAATGCCCGGTGGCGCCCGTCATGCAGGTCGGCGAGGACGCGCTGTCCGCCGGGGCTGGCGGCAAAACCGGAACTGGCGAAGAAGCCCCCTCCGGCGAAAAGCCCAATCCCTTTGCGGTCCTGTCCCAGCTGAAAAAGAAAACCGAGTAGCCACGTTGCGGATTCGCCGGGTGTGCCGCCTGGCCTGGAAGGGGCGCGTCGCAGGCGCCCAATCACTTCGCTTGGGATGCTGTCCGGTATCGGGCTATAATCCAAGGCTTCGCGTACCAAGGTAGTGATGCTGGCTTCTCTGGCTTGAACAGAGCAATGCAGTTCACCAGACTTCAAAATTTGGTGCGAAATTTACCAACACTATCACCCCTAGCAGGAGCGAATCATGGCTGTCCAGCAAAACAAAAAGTCCCCTTCGAAGCGCGGTATGCACCGCTCGCACAACGCACTGAACGTGCCTGGCATTGCCGTGGAATCCACCACCGGCGAAATCCACCTGCGCCACCACATCAGCCCCACCGGTTTTTACCGTGGCCGCAAGGTGCTGAAAACAAAAGCTGAAGCGTAATTTCACGTTCCATGCATTGGCCCGCACTCATCCTGCGGGCCTTTCTTTTGCCTAAATTTTTATTTTTGACTGAACCGGTCCGCGCATGATCAGGATTGCTGTCGATGCCATGGGGGGCGACGTCGGTCCCGATGTCACCCTTGCGGCCAGTCTGGCCTTTTTGCGTGCGCATCCGGATGCCGAACTGCTGCTCGTGGGCCCGCCCGGGGTGCTTGCAGCCCATCCGCTGCATGCCCAGTTGCTGGCGCTGGCCCGGTGCGAGATCGTTGCGGCCAGCGAGGTCGTCACGATGGACGACTCGATTGAAATTGCCTTGCGCCGCAAGAAAAATTCCTCGATGCGGGTGACCGTCAACCAGGTCAAGGAGGGGCGCGCCCAGGTGGCCGTCTCGGGCGGCAATACCGGCGCGCTGATGGCGATTGCCCGTTATGTGCTCAAAACCCTGGAAGGCATTGACCGCCCCGCCATTGCATCCCAGTTGCCCAATGCGGCCGGCAGGGCCACCACCATGCTCGACCTGGGCGCCAATGTGGACTGCACCGAAGAGCATCTGCTGCAGTTTGCGGTGATGGGCTCGGCGCTGGTCGCGGCCATTGCCGACATCCCTTCGCCGACCGTGGGCCTGCTCAACATCGGCGAGGAAGCCATCAAGGGTGGCGACATGATCAAGAAGGCCGGAAAGCTGCTGCGGGCCGCTTCCGATTCCGGCGACATCAATTTCTATGGAAATGTCGAAGGCAACGACATTTTCAAGGGCACGACCGATCTGGTCGTCTGCGACGGCTTTGTCGGCAATGTGGCGCTGAAAAGCAGCGAAGGCCTGGCCCACATGATCGGCGACTACATCAAGGCCGAGTTTTCCCGCAACCTGCTGACCAAAATGGCGGCCTTGGTGGCCTATCCGGTGTTGTCTGCCTTTAAAAAGCGGTTCGACCACAGGCGCTACAACGGCGCGGCCCTGCTTGGGCTGCGCGGCCTGGTCTTCAAGAGCCATGGCTCGGCGGATATTTTTGCCTTTGAGCAGGCCCTGGGCCGGGCTTATGATGCAGCCCGGAACAACCTGCTGGAAAGGGTGCGCGAACGCATTGCCCATGCAGCGCCCCTGCTGGTGGCCGCCAGAGGGGCTGTGTCCACCGACGACGCGCAGGCGCCTCTCTGCCTGCCTGCCGAATCTCCTGTATCAACCCCGGCACTTTAATCCCATGACCCGCTATTCACGCATTACCGGCACTGGAAGCTACCTGCCGCCAAACCGTTTGACCAATGCCCAGCTGGCCGCCGAACTGGCCACCAGGGGTGTCGAAACGTCCGACGAATGGATCGTCGAACGCACGGGCATCAGCGCGCGCCACTTTGCAGCGCCTGACGTGACCAGCAGCGACCTCGGACTTGAAGCAGCCAGACGGGCCATCGAAGCCGCCGGCTTGCAGGCCGCCGACATCGACCTGATCATCGTCGCCACCTCGACGCCAGACATGGTGTTTCCCTCGGTCGCCTGCATCCTGCAACACAAGCTGGGCATTGCGGGCTGCGCCGCCTTCGACCTGCAGGCGGTCTGCAGCGGTTTTGTCTATGCCTTGAGCGTGGCGGATGCCATGATCAAGAGCGGCGCGGCAAGCAAGGCCTTGGTGGTTGGCGCGGAAGTGTTTTCGCGCATTCTCGATTTTTCCGACCGCACGACCTGCGTGCTGTTCGGTGACGGCGCGGGCGCCGTGGTGCTCGAAGCCTCCGACACCCCCGGGATCCTGGCCAGCGACCTGCATGCTGATGGCAGGCATGTCGGCATTCTCTGCGTTCCCGGCCATGTATCCGGGGGCCAGGTGCTTGGCAGCGCGCTGCTGACCATGGATGGCAAGGCGGTCTTCAAGTTGGCCGTCGGCGTGCTTGAAAGCGCCGCCCGGGCCACGCTGGCGAAGGCGGAACTCACCGAAGCCGATATCGACTGGCTCATTCCGCACCAGGCCAACCTGCGCATCATGCACAGCACGGCCAAAAAGCTGAAACTTCCGCTGGAAAAACTGATTGTCACGGTGGACCAGCACGGCAACACCTCGGCGGCATCCATTCCGCTGGCATTGGATGACGCAGTGCGCAGCGGCAAGGTCAAAAAAGGAGACATCGTCATGCTTGAAGGCGTCGGCGGCGGTTTCACCTGGGGCGCCGTGCTTCTCAAGTACTGAGATGGTGGGCTGCTGCCTCCACGGATGCGCGCCTTTCAGGCAGGTGGTTGCTTGAAGGTCCGCAGGCCAGGCTTTGCACGCGGCACGAATTTTCTGTGGCCGCTGGCGCTGATGGTAATTTTCATCCTGGCGGGCTGGAAAATTGTCAGCCGTCCGCCGGCGTCTGATTTTCTGCCGCTTCCCCGGCAGGAAGCGTCTGCGGCAAGTGCTGTACCCGCCGCCCGGGCCAGCGGCCCCGCAGCGATCGCACCAGTATTGGAGCGATCCCCGGACGGACGTTTCAAGTTCGACGCCCGTTTTGTCTCCTCTGCGCCCGGTCAGGCGGTCCATGCCGCGTCGCTGGTTGAACTGCGTGACGGCCGACTGCGCGCCGTGTGGTTCTCGGGTTCGCGCGAGGGGGCAGGGGATGTGGCGGTCAAAACATCGGTCATGGACGCTGCAAGCCTGCGCTGGAGCGAGGAAACCACGCTTTTTGATCGCCTTCAACTTCAGCAGGATTTGTGGCGCTATGTCAAAAAAATAGGCAATCCGGTGATCGCCCGCATGCCCGACGGATCGCTGGCGCTCTGGATGGTCAATGTGTCGGTGGGCGGATGGGCTGGCAGTTCCATCAGTTGGGCGCGTTCCACGGACGATGGCGTCACCTGGAGCGCGGCCCGGCGGCTGGTGACTTCGCCTTTCCTCAATATCAGCACGCTGGCCAAGGGGGCACCGGTTTTTTTCGAGAATGGCCAGATTGGCTTGCCGGTGTACCACGAGTTCGTCACCAAATTCGCCGAAATCCTGCGTCTTGGTCCGCAAGGACAGGTGATCGACAAAACCCGGCTTCCGGGCAGCCACAACAGCCTGCAGCCCGTCGTGCTGGTCGGTAGCGCAAAGCAGGCTCAGGCCTACATGCGATCTGGCAGCAGCACCGCCGTGATGGCCTCCTCCACGGACGATGCGGGCGCCACCTGGACGCAGACGAATGCGACCGCCTGGCCCAATCCGGATTCAGCCCTGGCCGGCGTCGTGACCGCCACAGGCCAGCAGTGGCTGGCGCTGAATTTCCAGCCAAAAAGCCGTGAAGCGCTGGCCTTGCTGCGAACAACGCCTGCAAGCTCTGCTGATGGCGCCCAGCCATGGACTGTGGAGTCGTCGCCTTCCCCCGGAACGCGCTTGCCGGTCACCGACTATGAGCGCCTGCTGGGCGACGAACTTCGGGCGCGTGGTGCCAGTACTGCTCAGGCCCAGGCCGATGTGGACAGCGCCAAACGCCAGTTGTGCGGCGCCGGCACCTGTTCCCAGGAGTTCTCCTATCCCTACCTGCTGCAAAGCCGCGATGGCTATTTGCACTTGGTGTACACCTGGCACCGCAGCCGGATCAAGCATGTCCGGATCGATCCCCGGCAAGTCCTTCAACCTGATGCTGCCTCGCCAGCCGCAAGCCATGCAGCTTCCGCCGCTCACTGATCTGCTGGCTTTGCTGGGAATCGACCTGGTGCTGTGCGCCGCCGTGTTGCGTCTGCTGACCTGTCAGCGCGGCATTCTGCGAACTGCCCGATGGGCCGTGATGCTGGCTGTTTTTTCAGTGCTGTGGCTTCCGGTGGGCGCTGCCCAGTTGCCGGTTCTGGCGTTTGTCCGGGGTGTCAGTTCGGACTTGAGCACGACGCTGGTGGCGCTGGCCTGTCTCAGCATGGGCCGGCGCCTGTTCGGTTGGCCAGCCATGGCACGGTGCGAAGGTCTGGCTTTGTCTGTTGCAATTGCCGTGGCAGCGCTCGTTCTGTATCCCACAGCCCTGGGATGGGGTGACTGGGATGCCTATCGGCCCGGGTGGGGCTCGATGGGCATGCTCGGCATTTTGCTGATGATGTCGATCGCTAGCTGGATCGCCGGCTTGCGGCTTTTGCCGGGGCTGGTTGGTCTGGCGCTGCTGGCCTGGATCGCAGGATGGATGGAATCAGGCAATCTGTGGGATTACCTGATGGACCCCTGGCTGGCCATTTGGGCCGTGCTTCGGTGCTTGAAGGCTGGCGTGCGGCATGTGGCGCAACGGCACCGACTTCGCGCCCCCGCGGCCCGGCCTTCGCCTCCTTGATGCAGCGCAAAATCAACCCGCGCCGCCTTCCCAAGCACCTTTCTACAATGAGCGCACTTCTCACCATGCGATTGATAACCGGAGTCATCATTTGAAATCGTTTGCTTTTGTTTTTCCCGGTCAGGGCTCCCAGTCTGTGGGCATGCTGGACGCCTGGAGCGATCATCCTGTCGTCAGGCAAACCCTGGCGGAAGCTTCCGACGCACTGGCTGAGGATATCGGCCAGCTCATCAAGGACGGTCCCAAGGAGGCGCTGGCGCTCACCACCAATACCCAGCCGGTCATGCTGGTCGCCGGTGTGGCCGCTTACCGGGTATGGATGGCGGAAACCGGCATCGCACCTGCCGCGGTGGCCGGCCACTCGCTGGGCGAATACACGGCACTGGTCGCGTCAGGCGTGCTGGGCCTGTCGCAGGCCGCTCCTTTGGTTCGCTTTCGGGCGCAGGCCATGCAGGATGCCGTGCCGGTCGGCGTGGGCGCCATGGCTGCCATCCTGGGCATGGACGCTGCCAGGGTCATCGAAGGCTGCGCCGAAGCGACGCAAGGCTTCGGTGCCGAGACGGCTGAAATTGTCGAAGCCGTCAATTTCAACGACCCGATGCAGACCGTGATCGCCGGCAGCAAGGCGGCCGTGGACAAAGCCTGCGAAATTCTCAAGGCGAACGGCGCCAAGCGGGCCTTGCCCCTGCCGGTGTCGGCGCCTTTCCATTCCCGCCTGATGAAGCCCGCGGCCGACAGGCTCAAGGCGCAGCTTGCCGGCATTGAGTTGGACGTCCCTAAGATTCCCGTCATCAACAATGTCGATGTCACCATCGAATCCGACGCCGGCCGCATCCGCGATGCGCTTTACCGGCAGGCCTTCGGTCCGGTGCGCTGGGTCGAATGCGTGCAGGCCATCAAGGCACAGGGCCTGACCACCCTGGTCGAGTGCGGGCCGGGCAAGGTTCTGGCGGGCATGGTGAAAAGAATTGACCCGGAACTGACCGGTGCGCCGCTGTTTGACCCCGTTTCAATGGCCTCGGTGAAGGAGATGCTGGCATGAGCGATATCCTATTTGAAGGGCAGAGCGCCCTGGTGACCGGCGCATCGCGCGGCATTGGCGCCGCCATCGCTCTGGAACTTGCGACACGGGGCCTGAAGGTCACCGGCACCGCCACCAGCCATGAGGGCGCCGAAAAAATAAGCCGCACCCTGGCGGCTTACCCTGGCTGCTCTGGACAGACGCTTGATGTGAACGACGGCGTTGCTGGGGAGGCGCTGGTCAACCGCATCGTGGCCGAATTTGGCGGTTTGCAGGTGCTGGTGAACAATGCCGGCATCACCCGCGACATGCTGGCCATGCGGCTGAAGGACGACGACTGGGATGCGGTGCTCGACACCAATCTGAAGGCGGTGTTTCGCATGAGCCGCGCGGTGATGCGCTGCATGATGAAGCAGCGCTACGGCCGCATCATCAGCATCACGTCGGTGGTGGGCGCCTCGGGCAATGCCGGGCAGGCCAATTACGCAGCCGCCAAGGCCGGTGTGGCCGGCATGACGCGGGCGCTGGCACGGGAACTCGGCTCGCGCAGCATCACCGTCAATTGCGTGGCGCCAGGCTTTATCGAAACCGACATGACCGCCCGTTTGCCCGAGGAGCAGCAAAAAGCGCTGCTGGGGCAGATTCCCCTGGGGCATCTTGGCAAGCCGCAGGACATTGCGCATGCGGTGGCTTTTCTGGCCAGTCCGCAGGCCGCCTACATCACAGGGCAGGAACTGCATGTCAATGGCGGCATGTACATGTAACTTTGGCACAGGCTGAACTTCAGGTTGGCCAGTCCGGCCTGCCAGGCCTGTGCCTGACAGTGGTAAAACACAGGAAATCGAAGCCGGTTTTTATCCGTCCGGCCCGGTGCTTGGGAAGACAATCCCAACGCGGTAAAATCACGGATTAATTTACAACCCTCAGAGGGATTTATGAGCGATATCGAAGCACGTGTTAAGAAAATCATTGCCGAACAACTTGGCGTTGAAGAAGGTCAAGTCACCAGCGAAAAGTCCTTCGTGGCTGACCTGGGCGCTGATTCCCTTGACACCGTAGAGCTGGTCATGGCACTCGAAGACGAGTTTGGCATTGAAATTCCCGATGAAGACGCGGAGAAGATCACCACCGTCCAGAACGCGATTGACTACGCAAACACCCATCACAAGGCCTAAGGCGCTCGCGCCCTTGCCGTCATCAACCTGAAAAGCCTGACCGCAGTTTTTTCAGGTTTTTTTATCCAGGATTACTGAATGAGCCGTCGTCGTGTCGTCGTGACAGGTCTGGGTTGTGTCAGCCCAGTAGGAAATACCGTGGCCGATTCCTGGGCCAATGTGCTTGCCGGAACACCCGGCATTGACCTGATTACCCATTTTGATGCAAGCACTCTAGCCTGCAAGTTCGCAGGCGAGGTCAAGGGTTTCAATATCGCGGATTACATCCCCGAAAAAGAAGCCCGACACATGGATCGCTTTATTCATCTGGGTCTGGCCGCAGCCTGCCAGGCGGTGGTTGACAGCGGTTTGCCTACCGGCGCCGCGCTCGACCCTGAGATGGCAACGCGCATCGGTTGCAACATCGGCTCGGGCATTGGCGGCTTGCCGCTGATCGAGCAGATGCATGGCGAACTGGTGAACCGCGGGCCGCGCCGGATTTCCCCATTTTTTGTGCCAGCGACGATCATCAACATGATCTCCGGGCATGTCTCAATCAAGTTCGGCTTCAAAGGGCCCAATATTGCCGTCGTCACCGCCTGCACCACAGGTCTTCATGCAATTGGCCTGTCGGCACGCATGATTGAGTATGGCGACTGCGATGTGATGGTGGCCGGCGGCTCGGAAGCCACCGTGTCGGCCCTGGGCGTGGGCGGCTTTGCAGCAGCACGCGCCCTGTCAACCCGCAATGAAGATCCCAAAACAGCGTCGCGTCCCTGGGACAAGGACCGCGATGGCTTTGTGCTGGGCGAGGGCAGCGGCGTCGTGGTGCTTGAGGAATACGAGCATGCCAAGGCGCGTGGCGCCAAAATCTATGCCGAAGTCCTGGGCTTCGGCATGAGCGCCGATGCCTACCACATGACGGCGCCCGACATCGACGGCCCGCGCCGTTCCATGGCCATGGCCTTGAAAAACGCGGGCGTCAACGCGGACCAGGTGCAATACCTCAATGCGCATGGCACGTCCACACCGCTGGGCGACCTGAACGAAACCAATGCCATCAAGGCCGCTTTTGGTGCGCATGCCAAAAACATGGTGGTCAGCTCGACCAAATCCATGACCGGTCACTTGCTGGGCGGCGCGGGCGGCATTGAGTCGGTGTTTACCGTGCTGGCCCTGCATCATCAGAAAATTCCGCCGACCATCAACATCTTCAATCAAGATCCTGAGTGCGACCTGGATTACTGCGCCAACACGGCCCGTGACGCTACCCTCGATATTGCAGTCAAAAACAATTTCGGATTTGGCGGCACCAATGGCACGCTGGTGTTCAAGCGCGTCTGACAGCGCTTGAACACCCTTTTGCTGCGGCACACGGCAAAGCATCGACTGCCGTGATCCGCCACAACGCCCCGCCGGTCGTCTATCCGCTGGGGCGTTCATCTTTTCTGGGTAGCTTGTTGCTGGGGTTGTGGCTTGCCGGCTTCTTTTCGGTGATGCTGTGGTGCCATTTTACAAAGCCAATGGACTGGCGCATGACGCTGGCATTTCTTTGCGTTGCGGGGGCGGGCATCGCCGCAGGAACCAGCTGGAAAAATATGCTGGGCGGCCAACTGGCGTGGAATGGGCAGGTCTGGCGCTGGGAAAGCGCGGGCTACCTGTCCGGCGCTGCCGAGCATGAAGTGTCGGTCATTGCGGATTTTCAGAACATGCTGCTGCTCAGGCTTGAAAACCAGGCCCGCGCCGGCCTGTGGCTATGGGTCGAGCAGGGCGCCATGCCCGAGCGCTGGCTGGATTTGCGCCGGGCTGTGTATTCGCCGCATAAATCGCCTGCAGCGTCCTTGACCTCGCACGACCTTCTTCCTGCGGAGCCTTCTTCTTTGCCATTTGCGGCTGTGGCAGTATCAATCGTTATGCAACCTCAAAATGATCAGCGGGCCAAGCCATGAGCGCCGACCTGCCGCCGTCCTCCGCTGAAAAGGCAGTTGACAGCGACGCCATACTGGTCGAGCGCACCGTGGCCGGCGACCAGAAAGCGTTTGAATTGCTGGTCATCAAATACCAGCGGCGCATTCAGCGGCTAATAGGTCGCATGGTTCGTGATGTGGACTTGGTTGAAGACATTGCCCAAGAGACATTCATCCGGGCTTACCGTGCCCTGGCGCAGTTCAGGGGCGAGGCGCAGTTCTATACCTGGCTGTATCGGATTGCCGTCAACACCGCCAAAAAAGCCTTGATGGACCTCAAGCGAAATCCCACGGTTTCGGAAAATGCGTACAAATCGGAAGATGATGATGAAACTTCCCGGGCCGAGAACGAACTAACCACCTCAGAAACCCCCGAAGCGGTGCTGGCCAGCAAGGAAATTGCAGAAATCATTAACGCTGCGATGCAGGCTTTGCCAGAAGAGTTGCGCGAAGCCATTACGCTGCGGGAAATAGAAGGCCTGAGCTATGAAGAAATATCGGAAGCCATGAATTGCCCTATCGGTACAGTGCGGTCTCGAATTTTCAGGGCCCGAGAAGCGATTTCCGCCAAGGTCAAGCCTTTGCTGGAAAACCAGGCAGGTAAACGCTGGTAATTCTTTTTCAACCGGCCAATCAACCGTGCGCCAGAGCAACTGTTCAATGAATAAAAATCGGCAGATCTGCTGCCCCTACATATCATGAAACCACCCGTAACCACTAGCGAACTCTTGTCTGCACTGGCCGACGGCCAGTTAAACGGCAAAGAGTTGGACGCCGCGCTTCAGGCTTGCGGACATGATGCGTCTGCGCTGGGCTGCTGGAATACTTACCACGTGATTGGCGATGTATTGCGCTCGCCGGCTAATTTGCCTGCGGCCCGGGCGTTCGATGCGGAACTGGCATTTCTCGGCCGGTTCAACCAGCGGCTTGCGCAGGAGCCGGCAATCAGGCGAGAGCCTGCTTCGCTTGAAGCGCTTGCGCCACCGCCATTACAGGCAGCTGCCGACTTGATCCATCACCGTGGTTCGGCATCGAATGACGGCAATTTCCGCTGGAAGCTGGTGGCGGGCGTGGCTTCGCTGGCCGCTGTTTCCGCCATTGCATGGAGTGCTTCCGGACTGCTGCTGGCGCCTGCGCCCTTGCCGCAACTGGCGCAGTCTTCCTCTCCGCAAATTGTGGTGACTTCAGCGCAGGGTCCGATGGTGCGCGATGCCAGGCTCGAAGAATTGCTGGCCGCGCACAAGCAGTTCGGCGCAACCTCGGTTTTTCAGGAATCCTCCGGTTTTTTGCGAAACGCCACTTTTGAGATGCATCAGGACGCCCAGACCGTCGGCGGACGCTGAAATTCATGAAATTTTTTCAAATCCATGATTTTTAAGCGTTTAAGGCTTGTAGCCCTTGCTGTTCATGCGCTGGCAGCTACGAATTATGTAGCATCCCAGGTGCCGGTAGCCTTGACGCCACCCGCTGCTGTCGCATCGCCTGCAGACTCGCGCAGTCTCAACGATTGGTTGATGCGCATGCACCAGGCCTCTACCAACCGGTCCTATATGGGCACCTTCGTGGTGTCTGCGGGTGGCAACATGTCCAGCGCCAAGATCTGGCATGTGTGCGAGGGCAAGCAGCAGGTCGAGCGGGTGGAAACCCTCACCGGGGCGCCGCGTTCGATCTTCAGGCACAACGATCAGGTCGTCACCTTTATTCCGGACCACAAGTTGGCGCGCAGTGAAAAACGTGAGTCACTCGGCTTGTTCCCCGAACTGTTTCAGTCGGCCGACAGCCGAATTGCCGACTTTTACAAGTTCCGCCAAGAGGGCATCGAGCGTGTGGCTGGCGTTGACGCAGACATCATCACGCTCACTCCAAAGGACAGCCTGCGCTTTGGCTATCGTGTCTGGACTGAGCGCAAAAATGGTTTGGTCGTGAAACTGCAGACGCTGGACGCCGACGGCAAAGTGATTGAACAGGCCGCATTTTCGGAACTGCAGCTTGACGCGCCGGTCAGGATGGACAAGCTGATCCAGATGATGGGCAAGGTTGAAGGCTATCGCGTTGAAAAACCGGTGCTGGTCAAAACTACCGCAAGCGTCGAAGGCTGGGCCTTGAAAACGCCTGTGGCTGGTTTTAATCCCATCAGCTGCTATAGGCGGCCAGTTTCTGCAGCTGCGGATGCCGTGGCTGGCGAAGCGCCGCTGCAGTGGATTTTTTCCGATGGTCTGGCTTCGGTCTCGATTTTTGTGGAGCCCTTCGACCGGCAGCGTCACATCCGTGAATCCAGTCTTTCCCTGGGCGC
>JAQGMN010000052.1 GCA_028292345.1 Polaromonas sp.
GCGTTCAATTCCCTTGATGCAGGCCACCAGCGTCCGGTTGACCGGCGTCGGCACGCCGACCTTGTCGCCCTGGCGCACCACCGCGCCGTTGATGTAGTCGATCTCGGTGACCGAGCCTTTTTCCAGGCTTTGCAGCATCGACGGCTTGAATTCGAACGGCAGGCCGGCGCCGGCCATGCGCCAGGCATCGACCGGCTCGGCAATGCCCAGCGTGATGCCGCTCGCCCGGGCGACGGCCATCGCCTCGGCCACGGCCGCCACGGCGCAGGCTTCGAGTTCGGGCGACTGGTACAGCAGGCCGTAGGGCAGGCGCGTGATGCCGCTCAGCGCGCCGGTGGCGACATTGACCAGCAGCTTGTCCCAGATCGCGCCCGCGATGTGGCCGCTGGCGGTGGTGTCCAGCCCGGCGGCGTTGAACAGCGCGGCGATGCGCGCCACCCGCGCCGACAGGCCGCCGCCCGGCTCGCCGATCAGCGTGCGCTTGTTCACCGTGCCGGCCAGCACATGGCCGGGCGCCAGCTGCGTGCCGCCCACATAGGTCTTGCCGGCCAGCAGCCGCTCGCGGCCGACGATGCCGGCCAGCACGTCTTCATGGCCCAGGCCGTTTTGCAGCGACAGCACCACCGTGTCCGGCCCGAGCAGCGACGTGGCCGCCTGCATCGCCTCTGCGGTGTGAAAGGATTTGACCAGCACGATCACCAGGTCCACGGTGCCCGCCGGCCCGGCCGTCGTGGCCGCTCGCACCGCTACCTGCCGGTCGATGCCGCCGGTGCGCAGCGTCAGCCCCCGGCGGTTCATGGCCTCGACCTGCCCGGCGTTGCGGTTGATCAGCCAGACCTCGTGGCCGGCCTCGGTCAGCACGCCGCCCATGGCGCAGCCCAGGGCGCCCGCGCCCACAATTGCGATTTTCACTGTCTGCTCCTTGCCCATGAGTCGGCAGGATTGTGGCGCAGACCGCGCGCTTGCCGGCCGGTGGCCGTGTCTGCGCCCTGTGGGATTACGGGTTGCCCTGGGCGATGCCTTCGCGCCGGGGGTCGGCGCCGCCGGCATACTGGCCAGCGCCCGGATTTCGGGCCAGCAAGCCCGCCGAGCCATCGCTGCGCAAGCCGTTGAAGGTCACGCCATGCAGGCCGCTGGCAAACGCCGTGCTTCGGGCCACCGTGTGGCCGCGGGCGGTGAGTTCGTCACGCAGGGCCGCCGTGTCAATCACCGAACCTCTTTCAATGGATGTGGTGGCGTTGGTTTGCGCGCCAAAGTTGGGCAGGTTGATGGCCTGTTGCACGTTGAGGTTCCAGTCGATCATGCCAATGATGGATTTGGCGGTGTACTGGATGATGGCGCTGCCCCCTGGCGAGCCGGTGATGGCCTCCAGATCGCCGGTCCTGGCGTTCAGGATCAGGGTGGGCGCCATGGAGCTGCGCGGGCGCTTGAGCGGCTGCACCCGGTTGGCCACGACGCTGCCATCGGGGTCCTTGTCGGTGAACGAGAAATCGGTCAGCTGGTTGTTCAGCAAAAATCCGCGCACCATCTGCAGGCTGCCAAAGCCGCTCTCGATCGTCGTGGTCATGGAAATGGCGTTGCCGTTGCGGTCCACGATCGACATGTGGCTGGTGGACGGCAAATTGAGCGAGGTGTCCGTGCCGGCGGTGCTCGCCCCGGCCGGCATGCCCGCCACCGGCGTGCCCATGGTTTTTTGCATGCTGATCAGCTTGGAGCGTCCCGTCAGGTAGACCGGGTCCAGCATGCCGGCCACGGGCACGCTCACAAAGTCGGGGTCGGCGATGTACTTGGCCCGGTCGGCGTAGGCCAGCCGGTAGGCCTCGGACACCAGGTGGACGGAATCGACCGTGTTCGCTTTCATGCCGGCCAGGTCAAAATTGTTCAGGATGCCCAGGGTCTGCAGCACCGAGATGCCGCCGGAGCTGGGCGCGGGCATGCCGCAAATGCGGTAGCTCACGCGGTACACGCCGCACACCGGCTCACGCACTTTGTGCACATAACCGCTCATGTCGGCCAGCGTCAGGCGGCCGGGGTTGGTGGGGTGGGCGCTGACCTTGGCGACGATGTCGCTCGCGATACTGCCGGTGTAGAAAGCATTGGCGCCGCCTGCGGCAATGGCCCGGAAGGTGGCGGCGAGCTCGGGATTTTTCAGCAGGGTGCCGGTGGCCTTGGCGGTGCCGTCGGCCTGGAGGAAGTAGCTGGCCCCGGGCTCGCCTTGCGCCTTGATGCGCGCGGCCGATCCGGCAATCGACACGTTCATGCGCTCCGAAATGGCAAAACCCGCATCGGCCAGGGCAATGGCCGGGGCAAACAAATCTGCCCAGGGCAGCTTGCCGTGCGCCTTGTGCGCGGCTTCGAGCATGCGCAGCAAGCCGGGGGTGCCGACGGACAGGCCGCCGTCCACCGCCGCATTAAAGGCCAGCGGCTTGCCGTCCGGGCCGGTGAACATGTCGGCCGTGGCGGCTTTGGGCGCCATCTCGCGGCCATCGTAGGCCAGTATCCTGGACGTGGCCTTGTCCAGGTGCAGCATGAAGGCGCCGCCGCCAATGCCCGACGACTGCGGCTCCACCAGATTGAGCACCATTTGCACCGCAATGGCGGCATCGATCGCGCTGCCGCCACGGGCCAAAATATCGACGCCGGCCCGCACCGCCAGCGGGTTGGCGGCAGACACCATGTCCTTGTTGGCGTATTGAATGGCCTTGGCGGTGTAACCCGAAGGCGGCTCGGGCGGGACATATTGTTCGGTAGGCTCGGCCTGGATGACCGGCGCTTCGGTGTCGCCCCCGCCGCAGGCGGACAGGGCAGCGAGCGCCGCAGCGCTCAGGAACACGGCACTTATTCGAGTCGTCAAACGGGGCTTCATCATGGAAGTGCTTTTAAAAGTTACAAAACGTTCGAGCATATGGCACGGCAACCCAGCGTGAAGGCATGGTTTTCCCGTGGTTCGCCCTGGACCCGAAACGTTGGTTGCAGGCGTGTCCAGTGCGTGCTGTTCGCCCAGGCTGTTGGTGTCGCGCCACGCGCAAACTGCCGGTTTTCGCGGGCCATTGACGCGCATCGCTGCCCACCAAGAAAGCTCTAGAAAACCGGCTTGGCCGAAAAGGCGCTGCCGTCCATTCGCGCCAACCCGGTCGGACCAGGGGCGCGAGTGAGCGCGGGCCGTCAGGGCTGGCCTGCGTTCAGTCAGGCCGGCGGCAATGGCGCCAGGTCCGGTTCTTTGGCGCCAGGCTCGGGCCGTTCCTGCGCGCCGTCCGGGTGCAGCGCGAACCGTCCGGATGCGCGTTCATGCACCGGCGCTGCATCCGGCCACGGCCAGCCGCCAAACCCGGTGCGCTGGTAGTCGGCGAACGCCTGCCGGATCTCGGCGTCGGTGTTCATCACGAAGGGACCATGCTGCGCCACCGGCTCGCCAATCGGCCGGCCCTGGAGCACAAGGAGCTCAGACTCATCAGGCCCGTTGACCAGTTCGGTGGCGGCATCGGCGCGCAATTCGATGGCGCTGGGCTGGCGCACCGCCTGGCCGGCCACGCTGACGGAGGCGCCCTTGAAGAAATACAGCTGGCGCCGGGTGCTTTCGCCGGCGGCGGCCGGCAGCGTCCAGCGCGCGCCGGGCGCCATGCGCAGCGTCCAGATGGCCACATCGGCGTCAGGCCGCGCGGCCCAGGAATCGGGCGGCGGCGGCAGGGGCGCGCCCACGCCGGCGCCGGGGTCGTTCAGCCGGCCGGTGATGACCGCCACGTCGGTGGTGCGGCCTTCGGCATCGGCGGCCGTGAACTTCGGAATCTCCTGCGACCAGAACATGGTGAAGTGCGGCGCGGCCATCTTGGATGCAGCCGGCAGGTTCAGCCAGATCTGGAACAGTTCCAGCGGGTTCGGCCCGTCCCGGTCGAGCAGCGGAAACATTTCCGAATGCACCACGCCCTGGCCGGCCGTGAGCCACTGGACGTCGCCGCGCCCGAAACGCGCCGCCGCGCCGAGCGAATCGGCATGGTCGATCAGGCCCTTGCGCACAATGGTCACGGTTTCAAAGCCCCGGTGCGGATGCGCCGGAAAGCCGGGCACCGCGCTGCCGTGGTACATGCTCCAGCCGTCCTGGCGGCTGAAGTCCTGGCCGATGTCGCGTCCGGCCAGGGGCGCGGCCGGGCCCATCTGCGCATTGCCCGCCGGGTAGGCGTCGTCGTGGTAGACGCAAAACAGGAAGGGATCGACCGTGGGCCAGGGAAAGCCCAGCGGCTCGGTGCGAAGCACGGGCGAGCCTGCCGGGGCGGCAGCGGAAGCGGGCAAGGAAGACATGCGTGAGGCTTTCCTGAAAAAGCACAGGTATGGCTGATGCGCGTCGTTTCAAGCAAAAAGCCCGGCGGGCCGGTGAATGCACACCTTTGCGACGGGCTTCAGGCCTGCTGGCCCGGAAGGGCTCAGCGCCTGCCGGTCATCGACTCCCAGCCGTGCTTGACCGCCTGCTTGGACTTCTCCCAGGTGCTCCCGCCCGTCCCGCTTGTGGAACTGCGGCTGGCCCAGTCGCGCTGGGCGTCGGCCTCGACATCTTCCCACGAGCGGTTGGCATAGCGCGGGTCGGAACGCAGCGTCGAGCCGTACTGGTAGGCGGGCTCATATTCCTCGTAGGTGCCACCCATGGACGACATGTTGGACTGGTAGTGGCTGCGGTAATCGTTGCCGGTCATCCCCGTGCCGGTCATCCCGTTGGCGCCGGTGCCGGTCTTGTCGACCTCCACCACCGTGTTGCGCACCTGGTCCGAGATGGTCTCGGTCCGGGTGCTGGCCTCGGTGCCGACGACGACTTCCTCGACCACGCGGGCCGTCTTGCTGACCACGGCCCGTTCCGCGGTTTCATGGATTTCAACCGATCCGCCCTCGAAGGCCTTCAGGTCCGCCTCGGTGGCAGGGCGGTCCACGGCGCGGCGCTCGATCTCGGCGCGCTCTTCGTGCAGCTGCACCTGTTCCTCGACCGGCCGCGTTTCGGTGCGGGAGAACACCCGGACCGTGCCCAGGTCGACTTCGCGCTTGCCCACTTCCAGGTCCTCGCGCACCACCGGCAGCACCGTGCCGTCGGCCACCTGGCTGGAGCGGGTTTCGTCGGGCGTCAGCAGCACATCGGGCTGGCGCATGCCGGCGGTCTGGTAGCGGCTGCGCTCGGAGGCGATCTGGTCAGCCTCGTAAGGCCGCGCGGTCGGGTCGAACTGCGAATAGCCCTCCTGGCGCCAGCTTTCGGTGCGCTTGTCGATGTCCACCGCGCCAGCGGCTGCCAGCGTGGAGCGGGCCTGCTCGACCCGGCTGGAGTCGGACACCGTCACCGCCACCACCGTGCTGCCGCGCCGCACGGCCTCGGAATAGTGGCCCGCATGCTCGTTGTCGTCGCCGCCGAAGAGGTCGCTGAAGAAGCGGCCAATGCCCGCCATGAAACCCTCGTCCTCGGTGCTGCTGCGGGACGTCCCCGTGATCGTGCTGTCGGTGGTGGTCAGCGTGTCGCTGCCCTGCGCTGCCGGATTGGCCTGCAGGCGCACCTCGCTGGCATCGAAACCGCTGTCCAGAAGGGCATCGCGCGCGTTCTGCGCAGCATCGACCGTGTCAAAAACACCTACTACTGTTTGCATGGCTTGGCTCCTAAAAATGATCAAGGTTGATCCGTTGCTGACAAAAAACCGGTTCTCAAGACCTGTCCGCCACCCATTGCCCGGTGGCCGGGTCCAGGCGCTCCACAATCACTTCCTCGCGCCGCAGCGTGGTCGCCACGGTGTGCTCGAAGGCTTCGCGCCGGCGGCGCACATGAATCTCCTCCACCAGCACCAGTTGCGTGACCAGCCGCTCCTCGTACACGGGAATCACCAGCAGGTCGCCCACCGTCCTGGCCGCCTCGGCCGCCTCGACCACCTGGTTCACGGGAACGCGCGTCGTCTCGACGACTTCGCGGTAGCCCTGGGCGGCCACGGGCTCGGTCACCTGGTGCACCTCCTTGCGCACCCGCACCGTGCCGGTGTGCTCGCGTTGCAGATGCACCTGCGCCTGCTCGGCCAGCACCGGAATGACAAGCCGCTCACTGGCGGCTGCATGGCCGGCCGTGTCAGGAGGCAGCGCGGTTTCGGAAGTGAAGGAGTTCATGTTGTGTTGTTAACCGGATGAACCTTCAATGTTGCGTTTTTACCGGACACGGGGTGAAAGACGTTCGTCGTATATGCCGTCAGCCGATACCTACATGAGCTTTAGGGGCCTGCCCTGATTCGGATTTCCGGTTCCTCCCCGGGGCCCCCGTGCCCTGCCGTGGCTGTTACATCCCTGCCGGTGGTTTCGTGCCCATAGGGGAGGGGTCCGCAAACGAAGCAGGGCGCGCGCGGCCGAAGCGTTTTGCCAGACGCCGGGCCTGTGGCCACTGGCTGCGCCAGGGCGCCGGCGGCTCAAAAGCGACAACCGCTTGTGAAACTGTCCTACAGCGGAGGGTGAACTTAGTCAGTAAATTAGCGTTACAGCTTGTCAGTGACTGTTAAATGTCTCGGCAAGAAAAACTGTGAACGCACACGCTGAATTTGATGTGCGGCTTATTCTTCACTTCAAAGGTCCCTCATGAAACATTCCTTACTGCTTGCCGCCCTCGTCGCGATGCTCGGCCTGACCGCCTGCGAGAAAACCACCGTTGCCGCGCCGCCTGCCGCTCCCGCACCGGTCGTCGTGGTTCCCGGCCCTGCGGGCCCGGCTGGCGCCACGGGCGCTACCGGCTCGACAGGCTCGACCGGCTCGACGGTGGCCGTTCCCGGCGCCACCGGTGCCACCGGCGCCACGGGCGCAACCGGCAATGACGGCGCCACGGGCTCCACTGGTTCGACAGGCTCCACCGGCTACACCGGCGCCACGGGCGCAACCGGTGCCGACGGCAGCAAGGGCGACACCGGCAAGACCGGCGGCGACACCGTGGTCATCGTTCCGCAAAAGTAATTTTTTCGCTTTGGCGCCCTGAAAACGCAGGTGGATTTCCACCTGCGTTTTTTTATGGGCGCATGCAATTGACGAAATACGCATGAAAAAGGCCGCTGGCGCCCTGTGGGAAAGCGCGGGCAGCTATCAATTCAGGAGCCGCTGCACGATGTCGGCAAACAGCGGGCGCCGGCCGGTGTCTTCCCGGGCGCAGTCGGCCTGAAGGTCGGCCAGCAGCGCCAGCGCCGGGTGGGCGCTGACCGGCGCCGGGCAGCAGGCCAGCAGTTCTTCCAGCAGGCAGGAAAACGCCCGCGCCTCGATGCGCTGCAGGGCGCGCGCCAGCGGCGCATCGTCCGGCGGAAAAAACGAGGCGGCGCCAAAGTCGCCGAGCAGCGCCTGGCCGCCCGCCGCGCACAAAATGTTGTGCGCATACAGGTCGCCATGCAGGATGCCGCGCGCATGCAGCTGGGCGGCGGCCGACGCCACGTCCCGCGCCAGCCGCAGCGCTGCGTCGGGCGTGAAGCGCGTGGCGGCGTCGTACACGTCGCGGGTGCATGAATCCAGGCTGGGCGGCGCGGCCAGGCTGCCAAAGCGCGGCGCCACCAGCGCCATCACCAGGCCGTCGCTGCCCGCCGGATGGCCCGTGATGCGGCCATGCACCGCGATCAGGCCGGGATGCGCGCCGGCGCCGAGGCAGGCCGCCATTTCATGCCGGGGCAGGCCGTCGCTGGTCAGCGCGCCCTTGAACAGCTTGACCGCCACCGGTTGCGCAATGTCGCCGCGCTGCCAGAGCGCCTGGCGGATCACGCCCGAGGCGCCTTCGCCCAGCAGCGCGCCGGTCCGCAGGCTGGCCCAGTCGATGCGCGCCAGGGCACCGGCCTGCGCGGCGGCTTCGCCGGCTACCGACAGCGGGTTGCCGGCAAACGCCAGCCAGGCCAGGCGCGGCAGCGCCAGCAGCCAGCCGGGCAGGGCGGTGAAGCGGTTGGCGGCGATGCGCAGCAGCTCCAGCCGGGTGCAGGCGGCCATTT
>JAQGMN010000054.1 GCA_028292345.1 Polaromonas sp.
GCACCGTGCCGCAGTCCATGGCGCTGACCACCCGGTCGACCTGGATGGTGTTGTCCGCCGCGATGGTGACCTCGATCACGGCAGCGCCGAAGGAGCGATGGGACGGCAGCACCGCCATGCCGCGGCCACGCTTTTCGCCGGCCTTGCCGGGGGCCAGCGGGGTGGACCAGCCGGCCTTTTCAACCGCCAGGTTCAGCGCTGCCAGGGCGCGGGGCGAGTTTTTGAGCATGCGGCGGCGAAACTCCAGCGGGTCGACGCCTGCCAGCGCTGCCAGCTGGTCGATGGTCGATTCCACCGCGAACCCGTTGTGAAAGGTTCCCGTCGTCCGCAGCCATGTGGGCAGCACCGGCAGCTTGGGCGAGCGCACATCGGCCAACAGGTTGGGAATGTCGTAGGGCTGGTCAAAGCCGCCTTCGACCGACATGATGTCCACGCCGTCACGCACCATGCCGCCCATCGCCGTGCCGGTCAGGATGGACTGGCCGGCCATCCGGTGCCGCCAGGCGACGAGTTCTCCCTTGTCGTTCAGTCCCGCTTCGATGCGGTGGACAAAGGCGGGCCGGTGGTAGCTGAACGCGCTGGACATGTCGTCCTCCCGGGTCCAGACGACCTTGAGCGGCGCCGGCTTTTTCAGGCCCTTGGCGATTTGCACCGCCTCGATGTGCGCCTGGGTATGCGGCTGCGCGCGCCGGCCAAAGCTGCCGCCGACGTACAGCATGTGCAGCCTGATCTTGTCGGGCGTGAAGCCCAGCACATGCGCCAGGGTGGGCTGGTCCATGAGCTGCATCTGCGGCCCGCCCCACAGGTCCAGGCTGTCGGACTTGAGGTCGACCACCACGTTCATCGGCTCCATGGTCGCCTGGGTGAGGTAGGGCACCGTGTAGTCGGCCGTGATCTTTTTCGTGGCCTTGCCCAGTGCGCCGTCGGCATCGCCGCGCTTGGCGGCCACGTTGCCGGGCTGCTCCAGGGTGGCTTGCAGCTGCTTGATGAGGTCGGCCGATGAATGGCGCGAGGCGGCGCTGTCGTCCCATTCGATCTTGAGCGCATCGCGCCCGCGCTTGGCGCTCCAGAAATCACGCGCGACCACGGCAACGCCGCTGTCAACCTGGACCACCTGCTGCACCCCGGGCAGCGCCAGGGTGGCGCTGGCATCAAAGCTTTTCACCTTGCTGCCCATCCGGACGGGGCGCGCCACCAAGGCGGTCAGCATGCCCGGCAGCTTCATGTCCTGGGTGAACAGGGCGGTGCCATGCACCTTTGCATGGCTGTCCACCCGCGGGAAGCGCTTGCCGATATAGGTGAACTGCTTGGCGTCCTTGAGCTTGACGTCGGTCGGCACCGGCAGTTTGCCCGCGTCTTCGGCAAAGGCGCCCAGGCTGGCCTTGCGCTTGCTGGGCGCGTGCTGAACCACGCCATCGGCAATCTCGATGCTGCCGGCATCGACATTCCACCGCCTGGCGGCGGCTGCCACGATCATGGCCCTTGCGGCTGCGCCGGCGCTGCGGTAGGCCAGCCACGAGGACTGCATCGAGGTCTGTCCGCCCGTTCCCATGTAGCCGCCCATCAGGAAGTTGGGGTAGCGCTTGAGGTCCGAAGGAGCGCCTTCAACGCGAATCTGCTTCCAGCTGGCGCCGAGCTCCTCGGCCACCATCGTGGCCAGCCCGGTGTGCACGCCCTGGCCCATTTCCAGGTGTTTTGAAAGGACGACGACCGAGTTGTCGGCGTTGATGCGGACATAGCCTTGCGGGTCGGCCTTGACCGGTGGGCCCATGGAAGATTGATCTTCGGGGCCTTCCTGCGCCTGTACGCTGGCCTGGGGAAGCGCCACGGCCAGCGCCAGGCCCGCGCCCGATTTGAGCAGCTGGCGGCGGCTCAGGTTGACAATGCGGATGTGTGGAGTGTTCATGTCTTGCCTTTCAGGCCAGGGTCTTGGCAGCTTCATGAATGGCCGCGCGGATGCGGACATAGGTGCCACAGCGGCAGAGGTTGCCGCTCATGGCCTGGTCGATGTCCAGGTCGGTGGGCTTGGGGTTGTGGCTCAGCAGCGCTGTGGCGGCCATGACCTGGCCGGGCTGGCAGTAGCCGCACTGCACCACGTCGAGCTTGACCCAGGCGGCCCGGACGGCATCGCCGACCTTGCCCGACAGGCCTTCGATGGTGGTGACTTTTCCCTTGCCGACGGAGGCTGCCGGCAGCACGCACGAGCGCATGGGAACGCCATCGACATACACGGTGCAGGCGCCGCACTGGGCCGCGCCGCAGCCGTACTTGGCCCCGGTCAGGCCGAGCTGGTCGCGAACCACCCACAGCAGGGGAACGCCGTCTGCCACATCGGCATCGACCGCTTTGCCATTGATGTTGATCTTCATGAAATTGATTCCTTTAAGAGTGACGCAAGACGTTTTACGTGTTGAAACGTCCGGGGTTTCAGCGGCTGCGCCGGATTTATTTGGGGCAGGGCGCGCCAGCCTTTGACCAGGTTTTCAGCGCGTCGATGAACTGGTCGAAAGGAAGCGATGGCGATGTGCGGTCCAGGCCGGGAGCCCAGGCCCAGTGCACCAGGTCGTCCTTGAGCATGTGGTCGATCAGGTCCTGGGATGTCTTGCGGTTGCCGTTTTTGGCCGGGTTGGTCATCACGGCGCAGATCTGCGCCGCTGACAGACCCGCCCAGGCCATGGATTTCGGCGGCATCTGCCAGCCTTCCCGGGCGCCGGGAATGCGGCCATCGGCGCTGTTGCTGGTTTGATGGCAGCTCACGCAGCGCAGCGTGGGCAGGCCGTGGCCGTCGCCACGCATCACCATCTGCGTGTGGCGAACCTGCTTGTCGCCTTGCGTCGGAAAGTCGCCCGAGGCATGGCAGTTCAGGCACCGGGGATGCGTCACCACCCCGGCGATGGGCTTGAACAGTTCTTCAGGCGTCGCAGAAAATGCCGCCGGACTCCATGAACAAGCCAAAAGCGTGACGGCAATGCATGCTGAGCGGACATTGGGAAGGTCAAGGATTGCGGACAGAAAATACATAGGTTGTGGTCTCCTTCGTGTGCGCCGCCAAAGCGTCGCCCGGTGGTGGTTGTAACCAAATAATACTGAAGAAACAAATTAAAAAAGAAGGACTGACGTGACTTTGTGCGCAAATCCTTCGGGCATGCAGATGTGTTGCTGGGCGGAAAAAGTGGACGGTCATGAATCGGGCTCCAATGCCTGAGCGCCTGCTGCCAGAGGCGCAGAGTGATTTTTTTCGAGTGTGTTCCGGCTCGCCGTGTCACCGCGCAGCGCCGGTGCGCGGGCCAGGGAAGAGTGATAAATTCCGCGTCCATGGACAACACCGACCTGGAAGTACTGAAAACCGCTGCGCTCTGGCTGGACAGGGGATTGCGCTGCGAACTGATCACCGTGCTCAAGACCTGGGGCTCAAGTCCGCGCCCGCCAGGCTCGATGCTGGCGATTTGCGAGGATGGCTGCGTGGTTGGATCGGTCTCTGGAGGCTGCATCGAGGACGACATGATCGAGCGCGCCCGCCGCGAAGGCCTGACACGCCAGCGGCCGGACATCGTCAGCTATGGCCTCACGGCCGCCGAGGCGCACCGCTTCGGCCTGCCGTGCGGCGGCACGATTTCACTGGCGATCGAGCCGCTGTCGGCCGACAGCCACATTGATCAGCTTGTGCAGCGTCTCCAGGCTGGCGAACTGCTGGCGCGGCGGCTGGATCTGCACACCGGCAAGGTTGACCTGCACCCGGCCTTGCCCGGCCAGGCGCTGCAGGTTTCATCGTCTTTGCTGGTGAGCGTGCATGGCCCGCGCTGGCGCTTGCTCATCATTGGCGCGGGCCAGTTGTCGCGCTTTGTGGCGCAGATTGCCCAGGGCATGGATTACGCCGTCACCGTGTGCGACCCGCGCGAAGAGTACCGCAAGATGTGGCAGGTCGACGGCGTGGCGATTGACCCGGGCATGCCCGACGACGTGGTGCTGGCCATGCGGCCCGATGCGCGCAGTGCCGTGATTGCATTGACGCACGACCCGAAGCTCGACGATCTGGCGCTGATGGAGGCCTTGCGCTCCGATGCCTTTTATGTCGGCGCCATCGGATCGCGGCTGAACAACCAGCGCAGGCGAGAGCGCATGGCCGAGCATTTCGACCTGACGCCGCAGCAGCTGGACCGGCTGCATGGCCCGATTGGCCTGTACGTCGGCAGCAAAACGCCGCCGGAAATCGCCGTTTCCATCCTGGCCGAGCTGACCGCCGTGAAAAACGGCGTGGCCTTGCCGGACGCAATGCGCATAGCCAGTGCCAAGGCGGCCGCCGGCATCGAGCCGAGCAGCGACGTGTGCGCGCTGCCCGAGCCTTCCCTGCCGGTGTGAGCCGGCGTGTTCCCGCTCTGATGGATGGCCTTCACCGCCTGGCCATCGGCCAGCTCACGATTTCAGGGGCTTGGGCCGTTCAGGCGGATCTTGCCGCGTAAAGGCATTCGGCCCGCGCCAGGTCCTGCACGGTATCGATGTCGGTGACAACGCCCATGTCGCTCACGCAGATTTCAGTGGATTCGAATTGCCCGATCACCGAGGCAGCGCCACCGGGCCCGCTCAGTTGCAGCAAGGCCGTTCGACAGGCCGCGCCAAAGCCCACGGGGTGCCCGCGCTGGCCGTGACAGAACGGAACCACGACCGTCTGTTGCGCCAATGCTGCGGCGATCAAAAGCAGCGTCTCGGCCTGGATCAGGGGAAGGTCTGCCGGAAGCACCAGCCAGCCAGCGGCGTCTGCCGTTGCCTCGATGGCGGCGCGGATGGCGTCGCCCATGCCCGGGTGAGGACCTGACTCAAGGTGCCAGGGCAGCCCACTGGCGACCACCGCTTCAACGGTATGCGCAAGCACGGGTTTTCCAGCCAGCATGGCCTTGAGCTTGTGCGTGGTCCCGCCGGACGCCACAAAGCGTTCGCCCCGGCCAGAGGCGAGCACCACCACGGTCGGCCGAAAGGGAAACGGCATGAACTCAGCGCGCCAGCAGGCCGTTGACCTGCTGCAAATCTGCAGGCGTCAGCGTGCCGCTGGCCTGGCGCAGCCGCAGCCCGCCGAGCAGCACGTTGTAGCGCGCCTGGGCCAGGTCGCGCTTGGTCTGGAACAGCTGGCTCTGGGCGTTGAGCACGTCGATGTTGATGCGCACGCCGACCTGGTAGCCCAGTCGGTTGGCGTCCAGCGCGCTCTGGCTGGACAGTTCGGCGGCCTCCAGCGCGCGGACCTGACCCTGGCCCGACTGCACGCCGAAGTAGGCGGTGCGAACGTTCTGCGCGACCGTGCGTCGCGTGCCTTCCAGGTCGCTCAGCGCCTTGTCGCGCAGCGCCAGCGTTTCGCGGATGTGGTTTTGCGTCGAGAAACCGGCAAACAGCGGCACGTTGAGCAGCAGGCCGACGCTGCCGGTGTTGGCGCGCGAGGAAATGCCGGCTTGCGCGGTGTTCGACGGATTCTTGGTCACGTTGTAGCTGGCGGTGGCGTCCAGCGTGGGCTTGTGGCCGGCTTCGGCCTTCCTGACTTCCAGGTCGGCAATCTCGGCATTGCTGCGGGCCTGGCGAATGGAGGGGTTCACCCCTTCGGACTGGCTGACCCAGGTGTTGACTTCAGCCGGCACCACGTCCGCAAGCCTCACGGGAAGGGCCAGGGGCCGGGGCTGCGATTCGGTGATGCCCACCAGCTGGTCGAGCGCGATCTTGCGCACGCGCAGGTCGTTTTCAGCGGCGATTTCCTGGGCGCCCACCAGGTCAAAGCGCGCCTGGGCTTCACGGGTGTCGGTGATGGTCGAGGTGCCGACCTCGAAATTGCGCTTGGCAAAGGCCAGCTGCTCGTTCACCGCTTCCTTTTGCGCCCGCACGAAGGCCAGCGTGTCCTGCGCCGCCAGCACGTCGAAATAGGCCTGGCTGGTGCGGACGATCAGGTCCTGGGAGGCCGCCTCCAGCTGGGCGCGTGCCAGGTCGACCTGCCGGAAGCCCTGCTCGTAGTTGGCCCAATTGCCGGGCCGGTACAGGGGCTGGCTGGCGCTCAGCGTGGCGTTCTGGGTGTTGAAGCTGGTGCCGCCGCCCGCCGCAGGCAGGGTGCTCTCCACATTGACGCGCGAGGCGCCCGCCGACAGGCCGGCCGTGGGCAGAATGCCGGCGCTGGCCTGGTCGGCACGCGCCAGGTTGGCGTCGTACTGCAGCCTGGCCGACTGGTAGGTGGCGTCAAAGGCGCGCGCCGATTCATACAGCTCGACCAGGCTTTGCGCCTGCGCCAGCGGCGCCAGGCTGGCCAGCGCGAAGGCCACCGCAAAGGACAACTTCGACAGGCCGGATGCCGGCGGTTTGGGAAGCAGGGTCATGGAAGTCTTGCCGAGGTTGAATGAATCAAAAATAAACCGGCCTGCGCGTGGCCAGGCACGGAGGGCAGTCCGGACGGGTTGCCGCTGGGGACCATGACCGGCTCAATAGCGCGGAACCGACGGATCGACCTGTTGCGTCCAGGCGTCGATGCCGCCCTGCAGGTTGACGACCTCGGAAAATCCGCCCTGCGCCAGGTAGCTGGCCACCTGCAGGCTGCGCATGCCGTGGTGGCACAGGCAGGCGATGGGATGCTGGGTGCCGAGCGTGTCCTTCAGTTCGGCCAGCCGGGCCGGAACCTCGCGCATGGGCAGCGCCAGCAGGCTGAAGCCGTCTTCCCGGACCGATGCGGTCTGCACTTCCCAGGGCTCGCGCACATCCAGCACCACCGGGAGGACGGTCGGCGCCAGGCCGGCCGCGGCACGGTCGCGCCAGGCGGCAAAGTCGGAGGGATTGAGTTGAGAAATCATTCGGCGGGCCTTGCGGTGGGTTCAGGAGGTCAGAACGTGAATTTCGACGGCTCGCGGAAATTGAGCAGTCGGGGCGCGACCGTGTCCCACGCTTGCACGGTGCGAAAGGATTCCTTGCCGACGCGGGTGATGAGCGTGGCGCGCATCATCGGCTCGTAGCCGACGATGGCGCTGAGCCGGCCGCCGATCTTGAGCAGATCGAGCAGCGCCGGCGGCACTTCGGCCACCGAGCCGCTGAGCACGATCGCGTCGAACGGGCCGCGCAGCGCGCCGTTCTCGGACACCGCCTCGGCCAGGCTGGCCGCGCCGTCGGCCAGGCGCACCTCGGCGTTGTAGATGCCGGCTTTCTGCAGGTTGCGGCGTGCCGTTTCCACCAGCGCCGGCTCGATCTCCAGCGTGATGACCTGTTGGGCGCGGTGCGCGAGCAGCGCGGCCATGTAGCCGGAACCGGTGCCGATCTCCAGCACCTTTTCATGCTTTTGCACGGCCAGGTCCTGCAGGATGCGGGCTTCCACCTTGGGCTCGAGCATGCACTGGCCGGGGTTGCGCTGCGGCGGCAGCGGGATTTGCATGTCGGCGAAGGCCAGCGCCTTGCAGGCCGGCGGCACGAAGTCCTCGCGCCGGACCAGTGCGAGCAGGGACAGGACCTGGCTGTCGAGCACCTCCCAGGGGCGGATTTGCTGCTCGATCATGTTGAAGCGGGCTTGTTCGAAGTTCATGGCGGACCTGTTGTGGGGGCGTTGGTATGGATAGGAAGAGGGCATGCGGCGCAGCCGCTGATTTTAGACGGCGCGCGCTTCGCCATCCTGACGCGCAATCGCAGCGCCGGCCTGCGCTGGCGGCGCTGCCTTGCCGCCGAATTTTCGCCTGAACCACTGCGCCAGGTCGTCCATGTAGCAATAGGTCACCGGCACCACGACCAGCGTCAGCAGCGACGAGGTGATGACGCCGCCGATCACCGCCTGGCCCATGGGCGCGCGCTGCTCGGAGCCCTCGGTCAGCGCGAAGGCCAGCGGCACCATGCCGAAGATCATCGCCAGCGTGGTCATCAGGATCGGCCGCAGCCGGACCCGGGCGGCTGTCAGCAGCGCTTCGCTGCGCTCCATGCCTTCGGCCCGCATGCGGATGGCGAAATCGACCAGCAAGATGGCATTCTTGGTCACCAGCCCCATCAGCATGACGATGCCGATGAGGGAAAACATCGACAGCGTCGAGCCGAACAGCAGCAGCGCCAGCACCACGCCGATCAGCGTCAGCGGCAGCGAGGTCATCAGCGCCATCGGCTGCAAAAAGCTCTTGAACTGGCTGGCCAGGATCATGTAGATGAACACCACCGCCATCACCAGCGCCGACACCGCATAGCCGAACGATTCGGCCATGTTCTTGGTCGAGCCGCTGAAGGCGTAGCGGTAGCCGGGCGGAAAATTGATGCCCGCCAGCGCCGCCTTGATGTCGCCGGACACCTCGCCGGCCGAGCGCCGGTAGACGTTGGCATTGATGGCGACTTCGCGCGTCAGGTCGCGGCGGTTGATCTGGTTCGCCCCGGCGGCTTCGCGCACGCCGGCCAGCTGGCTGAGGCGCACAATGCGCGCCGAGCCGTCGGCATTGCTGCCCACGGCGCTGCTCATGAAGGGCAGGCGCTCCAGGTCCTGCGGCGTGTTGCGCGCATCGGGCGCGAGCCGAACATTCACGTCGTAGGTCTGGTCGTCGGGCGCGCGCCAGTTGCCCACTGTCTGCCCGGCGATCAGCGTGCGCAGCGACGCGGCGATCTGCGAGGCCGACAGGCCCAGGCTGGACGCGGCTTCGCGCCGCACGTCGAGCTCGATCACCGGCTGGTCGGCCTTCAGGCTCGAATCGAGATCGACCAGGCCGGGAATGCCGCCGATGCTTTGCGTCACCTGCCGGGTCAGCCGGCCCAGTTCCTGCAGGTCCGGCCCCTGCAATGAAAACTCGATCTGCTTGTTGCCGCCGACCGCGTCGAGCAGCCCGGCATGCGTCACGGTGATGCCCGGAACGTTCTTGAGCCGGTCGCGCAGCACGGCCGACATCTCGTCGGCATTGCGCGTGCGCGCCTTGCGGTCCACCAGCCGCACATAGACGCTGGCGTACATCTTTCCCTGCGCGTTGCCGGTGTTCAGCGTCGATAGCGTGTAGCGCACTTCGGGGAACTCGCGGACGATGGCGTCGACCTGGCGCGCCTTGGCCTCGGTGGCTTCGAGCGACGAGCCGACCGGCGTGTAGAAGTTCAGCGACGTTTCCGAAAAGTCGGCCTTGGGGACGAATTCGGTGCCCAGCAGCGGCACCATGAACAGGCTGGCGACGAAAATCCCCAGCGCCAGGCCCAGCGTGGCCAGCTTGTGAACCAGCGCCCGGCGCAGGATGCCCTGGTAGCTGCGGCTCATGGCCTCGGTGGCGCTGTCGAACCAGCCGGTCACGCGGCCAATGGTCTTGTCGTAGCGGGTCACCGGCGGGCCGCGCCTGCCGTGCGGTTCGATGGCCGGGTCGTGCCAGAGGCTCGACAGCATCGGGTCGAGCGTGAAGCTGACGAACATCGAGATCAGCACCGCCGCCACGATGGTGACGCCGAATTCATGGAAGAACTTGCCGATGATGCCGCCCATGAAGCCGATCGGCAAGAACACCGCGACGATCGAGAAGGTCGTGGCCAGCACGGCCAGGCCGATCTCCCGCGTGCCGTCCATCGACGCCTGGTAGGGCATTTTCCCCATCTGCACATGGCGCACGATGTTCTCGCGCACCACGATGGCGTCGTCGATCAGCAGGCCCACGCACAGCGACAGCGCCATCAGCGTGATCATGTTGATGGTGAAGCCGAACAGGTTCATGAACAAAAAGGTGCCGATGATCGAGATCGGCAGCGTCAGCCCGGTGATGACGGTCGAGCGCCAGGAGTTCAGGAACAAAAACACGATCAGCACCGTCAGCAGCGCGCCTTCGATCAGGGTGCGGCGAACGTTTTCGACCGCGATGCGGATCGGCCGCGAGGCGTCGAGGATCAGTTCCAGCCGCGCGCCGGGCGGCAGCAGCGGCTGCAGTTCGGCAACGGCCCGGTTCAGCCCGTCGACCACGCCGATGGTGTTTTCATCCTGAGCCTTTTGCACCGTGAGCAGCAGGGTGCGCTGGCCGTTGTACAGCGCCAGGCTGTCGATTTCCTGGGCGCCGTCGGCAATCCGGGCGACCTGGCCGACGGTGACCGGCGCACCGCCCTTGCGCGCCACGATGATGCCGCCAAAGTCTTCGGGCCGCTTCATGCGGGCGTCGATCCGCACGCTGCGCTCCTCGGCCAGCGAGCGGATCGCGCCCATGGGCAGGTCCTGGTTTTCGCTGCGCACCGCACCCGCGACCTGGTCGGCCGTGATGCCCAGCGACTCCATGGCCTGCGGGTTCAGGTAGATGTTGATTTCGCGCTTGGTCCCGCCCACCAGCGTCACCGAGCCGGCGCCGGGAACGTTTTCCAGCCGCTTTTTCAACACCTGGTCTGCCCAGTTGGTCAGCTCGATGGCTGACATGGGCCGGTCGGCGGGCTGTGCCTGAACCACGAAATCGAGCGCAGGCGGCTCATTCAAGCCAGGACCGCGGAACCGGCTTTGCCGGGCCGCAGGCGCAGCGGCCCCCTCGGGGCGCAGCGAACCACGCGAAGCGGGGAGCGTGGGGGCAACATTCGGCAAGACTGCAATGGACCATATCGCCCGGCTGGACGGGTCGAAGCGCAGCACGCGCGGCTCCTTCACCTCGTCGCGGAGCAAAGGCCGGATGGCGGCGATTTTCTCGCGCACGTCCTCGGCCGCCTTGCGCCCGTCGATCGACAGCTGGAACTCGATGATGACCACCGACTGGCCCTGGAAGCTGCGCGAGGTCAGCGTGTTGACGCCGGCCACCGAGTTGACGCCTTCCTCGATCTTTCGGGTCACCTCGGTTTCAACGATCTCGGGCGAGGCGCCGGGATAGTCGGCGGTGACCACCACCACCGGAAAGTCGATGTTCGGGAACTGGTCGACCTGCATGCGCTGGTAGGAAAAAAGCCCCAGCACCACGATGGCCAGCATCATCATGGTGGCAAACACCGGATTCCTGAGACTGACCTGGGTGAACCACATGGCAATGTGGCTCAGGGCGACGTCTTGGCCGATACCGGCGACTGCTCGCCGGGAACCGTGCCTGCGCCGCCGGGCGCGCCCATGTTCGTGAAGCGGACCTGCGTGCCTTCCGTCAGCGGGCCGATGTTGCCGCGAATCACCCGCGTGCCCTCGGCCAGTCCCTGCACGGCAAACAGCGCTTCGCCACCGGCCATGCCGCGCGCGCCCGGTTCAACGGACCGGTGCGCCACGCGCCCGTTCTCGATCGCCTGGACATAGGGCGCCGGCTTGTCGGTGCGCAGGCTGCTGACCGGCAGCGCCAGCTGCGCCGCCTGCGCCGTGCCCAGCGTTCCCTGGGCGAACAGGCCCTGGCGCAAGGGCAGGGCGGCGTTGCCGGTGTCAATGCTCAGGTAGACCAGCACGCTGCGGCTGCCTCCCTGGGCGCTGGGATTGATGCGGGCCACCCGGGCCTGGACGGCTTGCGGGCTGCCCTCGATCTGCAGCGCCGCGCGCTGGCCCACGCGAACGCGCATCGATTCCTGCGCGCCCAGGCTGGCTTCGAGTTCTAGCCGGCCCAGGTCCACGATTTCAACAATCCGGGTGTCGATGCCGACGCGCTCGCCGGGCTGCGCCAGGCGCTGCGCCACCTGGCCGCTGATCGGCGACCTGAGCACCGTGTCCTCGACCGACCTGGCCGCCACTTCGGCGCCCGCCAGCGCCGCCTTGTAGGTGGAACGGGCGGCATTCAGGTTGGCCTGCGAGGTGTCCAGCGCGGTGCGCGAGATGAAGCCCTGGTTCACCAGCGCCTGGTTGTTGTCGAACTGGCGCTGCGCCACCTCGACCTGCGCCCTGCTGGACTCAGCCTGCTCGCGGGCCTGGCGCACCCGCGCGGCATATTCGCCCGCCTCGATGCGCGCGATGACCTGGCCCGCCTTGACGGCATCGCCTTCGCGCACCGCGAGGCCCTGCAGCTCGCCGGAAACGCGGGCCTTGATGAACGCCGAGTTGACCGCCTTCAGCGTGCCCGAAATGGCAATGCCCTGCGCCATGTCGCGCGCCTGCACGGTGGCGACGTCGGATTCGGCCAGTTCGACCCAGCCCGCAGGCCGGCCGCTGCCGGCCGCCGCCAGGGCCTGCTGCTGTGCCTTGCGCGCCGCCATCGTGCGCACCAGGCCGGCGGCCAGCAGCGCGATGACGAGAAGGGCCAGCGCCCAGGGCATCCAGCGCTTCATGCTTCAGGCCTTTGCGCCGCCCTGGGGCGCATTGCCTGGCGCAGCGCGCATGCCGTCCAGGAGGATGCCCAGCTGCGAGGCGATGAATTTTTTCGGATCGAGCGTGAAATCGATGGGCATGCACACGCCCATCGAATGCTGCGACAGGATGATGAAAACCATCGGCGCCACCACGCTGTACACCGCATAGTCCAGGTCCATGGCGCGGAATTCGCCGCGGTCGATGCCGCGCTGCAGGATGCGGCGGATCAGCGAATGGCCGGGCTGCACCACCTCCTGCTGGTAGAAGGCGGCAATGTCCGGGAAGTTGGCGGCCTCGCTCATCATCAGCTTGGTCAGGCCCGACGCCTTGGTCGCGCCCACCCGGTCCCACCAGCTGTTCATGCAGTAGCGCAGCATATCGCAGCTGCTGCCCTTGAAGGCTTGGAAGTCGCTGTTCCACTCGACCAGGCGCCCCGAAATGCTTTCGCGCACCACCGCCTTGAACAGCTCGTCCTTGCTGGGAAAGTAGAGGAACAGCGTGCCTTTGGACACGCCGGCGCGCGCGGCGACTTCCTCCACCCGGGTGGCGGCAAAGCCTTTTTCAACAAACAGGTCCAGCGCGGCGTCCAGCAACTCGCCGGGACGGGCTTCCTTGCGGCGCTCGCGTTTCGCGCCGGGACTGGGTGAGGTGTCGGTAGGCAAGGGAATGGGGGCTGAGTATTACTGACTGACTGGTTAGTAATATAGCTTGTTGCCTTGGCGCCGTCAACCGCAAGGGCGGCGGCTTGGCCTGGCGCGCCTTCGTTCTAACCCTTCAGGTGATTTTTCAGTATCAAATAGGCTTCTTGCGCAGGCGTGGTGTGCGCAAGTAGCTATTAATTAAGTAGCAAAACCGCATCGTCCGCCTTGTGCGCCATGAAGGACGGATGCGGTGATTCCGCTGCGCGGTTGCGTGGCGGTCTTACCGGTCGAAGGCCGGACGTTTCGGGTTGAAGGCCCAGTTGGGAATGAGGCTTTGCATCGCGGCCGCATCGTCGCGCGCGTCCAGGCCGTGCTGGCGGTACAGCTGATGGGCTTTCTCGACCTCGGCCATGTCCAGCTCGACGCCCAGGCCGGGCTTCTTGGGTACCTCGACGAGGCCGCCGACGATCTGCAGCGGCTCCTTGGTCAGGCGCTGGCCGTCCTGCCAGATCCAGTGCGTGTCGATCGCCGTCACGCGCCCGGGCGCGGCGGCGGCGACATGGGTGAACATCGCCAATGACACGTCGAAATGGTTGTTCGAGTGCGAACCCCAGGTCAGCCCCCAGTCGCGGCAGGTCTGCGCCACGCGCACCGAGCCGGCCATGGTCCAGAAGTGCGGGTCGGCCAGCGGAATGTCCACCGACTGCAAGCTCAGCGCATGCGTCAGCTGGCGCCAGTCGGTGGCGACCATGTTGGTCGCCGTGGGCAGGCCGGTGGCGCGGCGGAACTCGGCCATCACCTCGCGGCCCGAAAAGCCTTCTTCGGCGCCGCACGGGTCCTCGGCATAGGCCACGACGTTCTTCATGTCCCGCATCAGCCGGATGGCGTCCTTGAGCAGCCAGCCGCCGTTCGGGTCGAGTGTGACGCGGGCATTGGGAAAGCGCTCGTGCAGCGCGGTGACCGCTTCGATCTCTTCCTCGCCGCGCAGCACGCCGCCCTTGAGCTTGAAGTCGTTGAAGCCGTAGCGGGCGTGCGCCGCTTCGGCCTGGCGCACGATGGCCTCGGGCGTCAAGGCCGTTTCGTGGCGAACGCGGCTCCAGGCGTTGTCGGCATCGGGTTCGCTGTTGTAAGCCAGATCGGTCTTGGTGCGGTCGCCGACAAAAAACAGGTAGCCCAGCATCTCGACCGCGTCGCGCTGCTGGCCTTCGCCCAGCAAGGCTGCCACCGGCACGCCCAGGTGCTGGCCCAGCAGGTCGAGCAGCGCCGATTCCACGGCGGTCACGGCATGGATGGTGGTGCGCAAGTCAAACGTCTGCAGGCCGCGCCCGCCGCTGTCGCGGTCGGCAAACTGCCGGTGCATCTGCTGGAGCAGGGCCAGGTGGTTGCCGACGGGCTGGCCGACGACCAGCGCCTTGGCGTCTTCCAGCGTCTGGCGGATCTTTTCGCCGCCCGGCACCTCGCCCACGCCGGTGCGCCCAGCGCTGTCGGTCAGGATCAGGATGTTGCGGGTGAAGAACGGGCCGTGCGCGCCGCTCAGGTTGAGCAGCATCGAGTCGCGGCCGGCGACGGGGATCACCTGCAGGCCGGTGATCAGGGGGGTGGAATGGGTTGGCATGGGTGGGTGTTTCAAGGGTTGGCAAAGGTTGGAAATGGCGCCAGCAGGAAAGCGCCGCAGCCGACCTGCCGCCCACGGGGCGGCAGGTCGGCCAGCGGTCCATCAAGGCTGATTATTTCCGTTTTGGCGTATCAGACGGAGTATCCGCTCAATACGTCAGGCCAAAGCCGAACTTGTACAGCGTGTCCTTCTCGGGGTAGCCCGGCACGTCCGGCTGGTTGTCGGCAATGGCTTTGGAGTTGTTGGCCAGGGCGAAGGGCATCTTGCCCTGCGGCTTGAACTTGCCGCTCAGGACTTCCAGGAGTGCAACGTCGCTCACGCCGAAACCGGCCACGATGGCGCCGGCGTTCTTCAGGCCGCTGGCGTCGTCCAGTACATACGGGGCGCGGAAGTAGATGTTGAGCACCACCTTCTTCGGATCGCCCACCTCCTTCATGATGGCCTGGATGTCGGCCAGCGACGGCGTCATGACGCGCGACCTGGCCGTCGCCATGCCGGTGAAGGTCAGGTCGCCCGCTTCCCACGGCAGGGCGCCGCCGAAGGTCAGGCCGTTGTCCGAGCAGGTCGGGTTGACGGCCGGGAACAGCACGCAAGGGTCTTGCGCGCCCCACGTCTGGCCGGTCAGCGGGTTGAGCTGCAGCGGATTGGCGCCGGTGGCCGGGTCCTTGCTCGAATACGGCACGGCGTTGTCCTTGACCAGCACCCGGATCACCGCATAGTCGGCGCCGGCGGCGCTCGGCCGTGCCTGGCCCTTGGTGGCGTCGTAGTTGCCGTC
>JAQGMN010000056.1 GCA_028292345.1 Polaromonas sp.
CCGATTTTTGCCGCGACAGGCCCCGTGCAAACAGCGCCGCGGGAACAATCACCGCCAGTGCGCCATAGCCCGCCGACCAGCCCATGCGCGCCTGGCCGGTCAACCACCAGGCCAATGCCGCCACCACAATGCCAACCCCGACCTGACCACCCCACACCGACCACAATGAAAAAGGAGGGTTCAATTCCCGCACCTTTTTGGCTTGCTCGTGCGTCAGGGGCTTGAACTCTTCATCTTGAGCCTCATCTGTCTCTTCTGCCTCATACGGCTTGCCTGTCACGGCAGGGCTTTCGGGGCGCTTGTCGCCTTTTGTGTCGCCTTTTGCCGCATCATCTGCCATTGTGTTCCTCACAAATTACATGAAGGTTACGAGCGCCAATCTCAGCAAAGCCTCTGATTATACGTAGAAACCCCTGTGAGTTGCCAATAACCATGCACTGGCCCTGGATTGGTGCGTTTTCAGTAGCGCTTTATGATCGGGCCCGGGCGTGTCCTCCAAAGGCGCCCCATTCTAATGAAAGACTCCCGATGCCAGCGTTGATGAAATTTCTTCATGTACTTGCCGCGATCGCCTGGCTTGGGGGAATCAGTTTCATGCTGCTGGCGCTGCGCCCCGCGGCCGCCGAACTCCTGGCGCCGCCACAACGACTGCCTTTGATTGCCCAAACGCTGCAGCGTTTCTTCAGCCTGGTCTGGGCGACGATTGTGCTGCTGCTGCTGACCGGCCTGGCGATGCTGATGGCCGTGGGCATGAAGAACGCACCGGCCGGCTGGCATGCCATGCTGGGAATCGGCCTGGTGATGTTTGCGCTGTTCGGCCACCTGTATTTCGGCCCCTTCCGCCGGCTCAGGCAGGCTGTCAGCGCCGCCGACTGGCCTGAAGGCGGCCGCCGCGCCGGGCAGATTGCCACGCTCGCCACGGTGAACCTGGCGCTGGGCGTGCTGGCCATTGCCGCCGTATTTTTTCTTGCCTGATGCGCCAGCGACGCAGATTGCAGCGCGCTGCCAGGCCATCGCCCGACGCTTTGAACGCATTTCCATGAACGCCGACGAGACCCCGACAAGCGACCGTGCCAACGGGCGGCAATCCGGCCTGTTCAACCGCCTTCGCAGCGCATTGCCCTGCCGCGCGTCGCTCTCCGCCCATCCCTGGCTCAGGCCTGTGGCGCACCGCCTGCTCGACCCGCAGCTGTGGCGAATGCAGCATGAAGCCGTGGCGCGGGGCGTCGCCATCGGGATTTTCTGGGCCTTTGCCGTGCCGGTGGCGCAGTTTGCGCTGGCGGCCCTGAACTGCATCTGGTGGCGCGCCAATATCCCGGTCGCTGCCGGCATGACGCTGGTGACCAATCCGTTCACCATCGGCTTCTGGCTCTGGCTGGCCTACCAACTGGGCAGCCTGGTGCTGGACGCGCCCCCGCCGGTTCCGCTGGCCGACGGCGCGGGGCTGCTGGCCTGGCTGGGCTCCTTCGGCGCGCCGGCCATGCTCGGCATGGGCATTTTTGCGCTCTGCGGTGCGTTGACCGGCTACCTGGTCGTCAAGCTCGCCTGGCGCATGCGCGTCGGCATCAAGCGCTGGCGCAGGCAGAACACCCTCCGCGCCGCAGCCACGCCGCCGGCCTGCTGAAAAATTATTTCCTTTTCGCACCCAACCGCTGTTCGCAGCCACACCCCATGACCCTCTCCGCCGCCAACGCCCTGCCCGACACCCCTTGCTACCTCAATGGCGAGTTCAGCACGCTGCGCGACGCCAAGATCAGCGTGCTCGACCGCGGCTTCATCTTTGGCGACGGCGTCTATGAAGTCGTACCCGCCTATGCGGGCAAGCTGTTCCGCTTCGAGCAGCACATGGCGCGGCTGGACCGCAGCCTGGCCGAGCTGCGCATCGCCAATCCGCTGACGCAGGACGAGTGGCGCGACACCGCACTTAAATTGATAGCAGACTATGCCCTGTCCACCGGCGCAGAGACCAAAAAAACCAATCAACTGATCTACATCCAGGTGACCCGGGGCGTGGCCATGCGCGACCATCCGATGCTGCCCGGCCTCACGCCCACCGTGTTCATCATGGTCAACCCGATGAAGCTGCCCAGCGAAGCGCAGCGCGCGCAAGGCGTGGCCTGCGTCAGCGCCGGCGATTTCCGCTGGAAAAAGGCGCACATCAAGAGCACCAGCCTGCTCGGCGCGGTGTTCTCGCGCCAGATCAGTTTCGATGCCGGCGCGCTGGAAACCGTGATGTTCCGGGGCGACCACCTGAGCGAAGCGGCCGCCAGCAACGTCTGGGTCGTCAAAGAGGGCGCCGTGACGGGGCCGCCCAGGGACCATCTGGTGCTGGAGGGCATCCGCTACGGCCTGATCGAGGACATCTGCCGCGCGGCCGGCATCGGGTTCGAACTGCGCCCCATCAGCCGGGCCGAGGTGCTGGCCGCCGACGAGCTGCTGCTGTCGTCGGCCACCAAGGAAATCCTGCCGATCACGCTGCTGGACGGCCAGCCGGTCGGCAACGGCCAGCCCGGCCCGGTCTATGCCAGGCTGTACGCCGCCTACCAGCAAGCCAAACAGGAGCCATCGGCATGAACGCAGAGAACGACCACGGCAACTCGCCGGACAACAAGCCTCAAACCCCGCCCGACGCCGAAGCCCGCAAGGATTCGCTGATCGAGTACCCGTCGCTGTTCCCCATCAAGGTCATGGGCATCAAGGCCGAGGGCTATGTCCACGCG
>JAQGMN010000066.1 GCA_028292345.1 Polaromonas sp.
TCACCATTGGCGACCGGGGCCTGAAGGAAGGCCACATCGAATACCAGCACCGCCGCGACACGGCCGCCACCCAGGTCGGGGCGGCGGACGCATTCAACTTCCTCAAAGAGAAACTGGCGTTGTGAAGACGGGCCGCCCGTCTTGACCAACGCATGGCCGCCTCCCTGCCCCTCACAGAAACTTCCGTGATTCTTTCAAGAAGAAAGTGGCTTTCCCGCATATCCGGCGGGGGTGTTTCGCTATTGTTTTCGCAGCATGCCCGTGCCGGAGGCCAGCTGGAGGAACCGCTGATGGACTCGGTGCGCACGGCGCTGGGCTCGGCCATTGCCAACCAGGCGCCGCCCACTCCCGAGTTCGCAAGCACCGACGGCAAGCTGGCGTACCTGCGCTGGCTGGGCGCCACGAGCGAGCGCCTGAAACGCAAAATACCCGAATTGCAGATCCGCCAGGAGTTCTTGCAGACGGTCTGGTACGAAAGCAGGCGCGCGGGGCTGGACGTGACCCTGGTCATGGGCCTGATCCAGGTCGAAAGCAATTTTCGCAAGTTCGCCGTCAGCAGCGTCGGCGCGCGCGGCTACATGCAGGTCATGCCCTTCTGGACGCGCGTGATCGGCGATGGAGACCCGGGCAAGCTGTTCCACATGCAGACCAACCTGCGCTTCGGCTGCGTGATTCTTCGCCATTACCTGGACCGGGAGCGCGGCGACCCGTTCCTGGGGCTGGGCCGCTACAACGGCAGCCGGGGCCGGGCGCCCTACCCCGAAGCGGTGTTTGCCGCGCAGCGCAGCTGGCTGCCCGGGGACCGCACCGTCGGCTGAAGCGCGGAGCCGGCCAGCGCGTCAGGCTGAAGCCGGACCTGAAACCGTAGCGCCCAAAGCCGTGCCGGCGGCGCCATCGGCCAGGCGCGACACCATGACCTGGTCGATGCGGTAGCTGTCCACGTCGAGCACCTCGAACTTGAAACCGCCCCAGCTGACGCTGTCGGTGCGCCGGGGCACGCGGCGCAGCATCACCATCAGGAAGCCGGCCAGCGTTTCATAGTCTTCGGCATGCGGCAGGTGGTCGAGCCCCAGGGTGCGCAGCACGTCCTCGATGGGCGTGACGCCGTCGATCAGCCAGGAGTTCTCGTCGCGCCGCACGATCAGCTCTTCATCGAAAGGCGACACCAGGTCGCCCATCACCGTGCTCATCACGTCGTTGAGCGTGACCACGCCGACCACCATGCTGTATTCGTTCACGATGACCGCGAAGTCCTCGTGGACCTGCCGGAACTGCTCCAGCACTTCGGACAGCGTCAGCCGGTCGGGAACGATCAGCACCTTGCGCACCAGGCTGTCGTCGGCCAGGGAAATCGGCTGGCTGTTGAGCACGCGCTGGAACAGGTCCTTGGCATCGACATAGCCGACCACATGGTCGATGTCGCCCTCGCACACCGGGTAGGTCGAAAACGGTTCGGCCGCGATGCGCAGCCGGATCACCGAGTCCAGGTCGTCGCGCAAGAAGAAGGCAATCCGGTCGCGCGGCGACATGGCGCTGCCCACCGTGCGGGTGTCGAGCTCGAACACATTGGTGATCACCTGCTGCTCGCGCGCCGCCAGCACGCCGGCCACGGCGCCGGCCTCCATCATGGCCAGGATGTCGTCCGAGGTGATGCGGTCGTCGCGCAGCGAGGACAGGCCGAACAGGCGAAACAGGGCATCGGCCAGGTGGCTGTAAAACCACACCAGGGGGCGCATCAGCATCATGCAGACCGTCATGGGCTGCGACACGCGGATCGCCAGCAACTCGGGCGTGGCCATGCCCAGGCGCTTCGGGAACAGGTCGGCGAACAGGATGAAGAGCGACGTGACGATCAGGAAGGAGCTGAGAAAGCCCACGGTCTGCGCGGTGGGCGCCGGCAGCCAGAGTCCGAAAAAGGCATTGAAGTGCGGGCTCAGCGCGCCCTCGCCCACAATGCCGCCCAGAATGGCGACGGCATTCTGGCCGATCTGCACCACGGTGAAATAGTCGCCCGGCTGCTCCTGGATGCGCAGCACGCGCTCGGCATGCAGGTCGCCATCGTCGGCCATCTGGCGCAGGCGCAGGCGGCGCGAAGCCGCCAGGGAAATTTCCGACACGGAAAAGAAGGCGCTGGCCGCGATCAGCAGGCCAATCACAAAAAGGCTTTGGTACAGGGTCATGGAACGTCCATCATGGGCCTCAAGGCAGTCGGACTGTTTTTTGCTACTGAATTTATAGCTGCTTGCGCAGACCAGACATGCGCGAGAGGCCTATTTGATGCTGAAAATTCGTTGGCGGGTCAACACGAGGGTGCCTGGGCCTCGCGCTCCTGCGCAAACCATGCCAGCACCGGAACCGTTCCCGGCAGCACGGGCGCGACCTGCACCGGCAGCGACTGCCATGAAGATGTCTGGCCTTCGTGCATCTGCAACTCGCCCTGCCAGTCGTAGACCTTGCAGAAGTTCAGGCGGACCAGCGCATGTGGGTAATCGACCATCTCGACCTTCCAGGGGTGAACGGCGCCGATGGTGATGCCGATCTCTTCCTGCAGTTCGCGGCGCAGCGCGTCTTCCACGCTCTCGCCGGCCTCCAGCTTGCCACCCGGGAACTCCCAATAGCCCGCATAGACCTTGCCGGGCGGGCGGGAAGTGAGCAGGAACTGGCCGCCGGGCCGGATCAATACGCCCACCGCCACCTCGACCATCTTGCGGTCGGCGCCGCCTTCGCGGGGCTCGTTCCCGTCCGCCATCAATACCGATTCAGTCACCGGACCGGGGCCGCATGCTGCCCGGCATAGTCGCGCGCAAACTGGTAGGCCACGCGGCCGCTGCGCGAACCGCGCTCCAGCGCCCACACCAGCGCATCCGGGCGGGCCGCCTCGATGTCGGCGGCCGACACCTTGAAGTGCGACAGCCACTGCGCCGTGATCGCCAGGTACTCGTCCTGGCTGAAGGGGTAGAAGCTGACCCACAGGCCGAAGCGTTCCGACAGCGAGATCTTCTCCTCGACCACCTCGCCCGGATGCACCTCGCCGTTGTCCAGGTGCTGGTAGCTCAGGTTCTCCTTCATGTACTCGGGCAGCAGATGGCGGCGGTTGCTGGTCGCGTAGATCAGCACGTTGTCGGAGGCCTGCGAGACCGAGCCGTCGAGGATCGACTTGAGTGCCTTGTAGCCGGGCTCGCCCTCGTCGAAGCTCAGGTCGTCGCAGAACACGATGAAGCGCTCGGGCCGCGCGGCGACCAAGTCGACGATGTCGGGCAGGTCGACCAGTTCGGCCTTGTCGACCTCGATCAGGCGCAGGCCGCGCGGTGCGTATTCGTTCAGGCAGGCACGGATCAACGATGACTTGCCGGTGCCACGGGCGCCTGTCAGCAACACGTTGTTGGCTGGCTTTCCTTCGACGAACTGCAGGGTGTTGCGCTGGATCTTGTCCTTCTGCCCCTCGATCTCCTGGAGATCCGAAAG
>JAQGMN010000079.1 GCA_028292345.1 Polaromonas sp.
AGGAGACAACTATGCTTCAAAGACTGATCAATCAGTATTGCCGGTTTCTGTCCGTGCTCATGGTGGCGGCGCTGGCCGCCATGGTGGTGCTGGTGTTCACCAACGTCGTGCTGCGCTATGCGGCCAACTCCGGCATTTCGGTGTCCGAAGAACTGTCGCGCTGGCTGTTCGTGTGGCTGACGTTCCTGGGCGGCATCGTGGCGCTGAACGAAGGCGCCCACCTGGGCACCGACACGCTGGTGTCGCGCCTGTCGGTGCGCGGCAAGAAGACCTGCCTGGTCATCGGCCATGTGCTCATGCTGTACATCTGCTGGCTGCTGTTCAAGGGCTCGCTGGACCAGGTCAGGATCAACTGGGACTCGACCAGCGCCGCGATGGAAACCTCGATGGCTTACTTCTATGGCTGCGGCCTGGTGTTTGCCGTCTCGGGCGCGGTCATCCTGCTCAACCACCTGTGGCGCCTGGTGACGAATCAACTCACCGAAGCCGAACTGATCGGCATCCGCGAGTCCGAGGAAGAACCCCTGGACATTCCCAAGCCGCTGCAGTGAACCCAGAGGAACTTCCATCATGACCATCGCTGTCTTCCTTTTCTCACTGCTTGGCGCCATGGCGCTGGGCATCCCGATTGCCTTTTCGCTGCTGCTGTGCGGTGCCGCGCTGATGTGGCACATGGACATGTTCGATGCGCAGATCCTGGCGCAAAACGTCATCAACGGCGCCGACAGCTTTCCGCTGCTGGCCGTTCCCTTCTTCATGCTGGCCGGCGAGGTGATGAACACCGGAGGGCTGTCCAGGCGCATCGTGGACTTCGCCATGGCGCTGGTGGGCCACATCAAGGGCGGGCTGGGCTATGTGACCATCATTGCCGCCTGCCTGCTGTCGGCGCTGTCGGGCTCGGCCGTGGCCGATGCCGCCGCGCTGACCGCCCTGCTGCTGCCCATGATGGTCAAGGCCGGGCATGACAAGGCGCGCAGCGGCGGTCTGATCGCGGCCTGCGGCGTCATCGGGCCGGTCATTCCGCCGTCCATCGGCTTCGTGATTTTCGGCGTGGCGGCCAATGTGTCGATTTCCAAGCTGTTCCTGGCGGGCATCTTCCCGGGCCTGCTGCTGGGCGCCGCGCTCTGGTTCACCTGGTGGTGGCTGACGCGCCGCGAACTGCTGGAAAGCCCGCCGCGCCGCTCGCGCAGCGAAGTGTGGCTGGCCATGCGCAAGGCCGGCTGGGCCTTGATGCTGCCGGTGATCATTCTGGTGGGCCTGCGCATGGGCGTGTTCACGCCGACCGAGGCGGCCGTGGTGGCCGCCGTCTATGCCCTGTTCGTGGCCGGCGTCATCTACCGCGAACTGAGCATCAAGCAGCTGTACGGGGTGTTCTTGGCGGCGGCCAAGACCACCGCCGTCATCATGTTCCTGGTGGCAGCGGCCATGGTCTCGGCCTGGCTGATCACGGTGGCGCAACTGCCCGACCAGGTCATCGCCCTGCTGCAGCCGCTGCTGGACAGCCCGACCCTGCTGCTGCTGGCCATGATGCTCTTGGTGATGATCGTGGGCACCGCGATGGACATGACGCCCACCATCCTGATCCTGACCCCGGTGCTGATGCCGCTGGTCAAGGCCGCCGGCATCGACCCGGTCTACTTTGGCGTGCTGTTCATCATCAACAATTCGATTGGCCTGATCACCCCGCCCGTCGGCACGGTGCTCAATGTGGTGGCCGGCGTGGGCAAGATGCGCATGGACGATGTGACGCGCGGCGTGCTGCCTTTCATGGCGGTGCAGTTCGCCATCATGTTCCTGCTGGTGCTGTTTCCGCAGCTGGTCATGTGGCCGGCGCGCTTTCTGTACGGTTGACCGGTTTCCGTTTCCACCGTGCGGGGCGTGACTGGTACGCCATGCCCTGCACTTTGTTATTTTGCGTACTGTGAATTTTCCCCAGGAGACAACCATGAAACGCATGATGATCAAGACACTGGTGGCCGCCGCCGCCCTGGCCGCCGTCGGCATGGCCGGCGCGCAGGACATCAAGGAGCGCACCCTCAAGTTCGCCACCCAGAACCCCAAGGGCCACCCGATCGTGACCGGCATGGAAAAGTTTGCCGAGGTCGTCAAGGCCAAGTCGGGCGGCAAGATCAAGGTCAACCTGTTTCCCGGCGGCGTGCTCGGCGGCGACGCGCCCAATGTGTCGGCCCTGCAGGGCGGCACGCTGGAGATGGTCAGCATGAATTCGGGCATCCTGGCCAGCCAGGTCAAGGAATTCGCGATCTACGACTTTCCCTTCCAGTTCGCCGATGCCAGGGAAGCCGACTTCGTGGTCGACGGCCCGTTCGGCAAGAAAATGCATGACAAGCTGCAGGACAAGGGCATGGTCGGCCTGGGCTATTTCGAGTTGGGTTTTCGCAACATGACCAACAGCAAGCGGCCCATCACCAAGATCGAGGACTTTGAAGGGCTGAAGATCCGCGTGATACCGAACCCGATCAACCTGGACTGGGTCAAGGCACTTGGTGCCAACCCGACGCCCATGGCTTTCCCCGAGGTGTACGGCGCTATGGAGTCCAAAGCAATTGACGGCCATGAGAACCCGTTCACCGTGATCCAGGCCAACAAGATCAATGAAGTTCAGAAGTACCTCACGATCACCAACCACGTCTACAACCCGCAATCGGTCATCATGAGCAAGAAGTTCTGGGACACGCTGTCGGTGGCCGAAAAGAAGATAGTGACCGACGCCGTCGCTGAAGCCACCAAGGCCCAGCGCCTGGCTGCCCGCGAAGCATCAGGCACGGCGCTCGAAGCCCTGAAGAAATCCGGTATGCAGACCACAGAACTGCCTGCGGCCGAAATGGACAAGTTGCGGGACAAAATGCGCCCCGTGATTGCCAAGTACGCCGTGGCCGTAGGCCAGGATACCGTCAAGGAAATCCAGGACGAACTGGCCAAGGCGCGCAGCAAGTAATTGACCCACCGGGCCCGCCCTGGCCGAACTCTGGCGATGGGCGGGCCGCCTTGAATTTTTTCCTGTTTTTCCAGTTCTATTACAGCAACTTCTACATGAACAAAACCCGCATTGCCGTCGCAGGCGCTGGCTACATCGGCCAAGCCCACATTAGCGTGGCCCTTGGCAGCCCGAGCTGTGAACTCAGCGCCATCGTGGATCCGTCGCCTACTGCTGCTGACTTGGCCAGCAAGGCCGGCGTGCCGCTGTATGCCTCGATTGATGAATTGCTGGCCCACCATCGCCCCGACGGCCTGATCCTGGCCACGCCCAATCCGCTGCATGTGCCGCAAGCCTTGCAGTGCATCGCGGCCGGCCTGCCGATCCTGCTGGAAAAGCCGATTGCCACAACCGTGACCGAAGGCCAGCGCCTCGTGGAGGTAGTGATGCAGACTGGCGCCCGGGTGCTGATCGGCCATCACCGCGCCCACAGCCCTATCATGGCCAAAGCCAGAGAGGTGGTCGATTCCGGCAAGCTCGGCCGGCTAGTGGCCGTGATGGGCAGCGCTACCTTCTTCAAGCCCGACAGCTACTACGCCGACGCCCCGTGGCGGCGTGAAGCGGGCGGCGGTCCGATCCTGCTGAACATGATCCACGAGGTCCACAACCTGCGCATGCTGTGCGGCGAGATTGTGGCAGTGCAGGCGTTTTCGTCCAATGCCACGCGCGGCTTTGCGGTGGAGGACACGGTGGCAATCAACCTGCGCTTTGCCAGCGGCATGCTAGGCAGCTTCATGCTGTCCGACACCGCCGCCTGCCCGCGCAGCTGGGAGCAGACCTCGCAGGAAAACAAGGCCTACTCGACCTACGAGGACGAGGATTGCTACGTGATTGCCGGCACCAACGGCAGTCTGTCGGTGCCGACGATGCGCCTTAAAACCTATGCGCGCCTGGAAGACCGCTCTTGGTGGAAGGAGTATGAAGCCGGCGTGGTCGGCATGGTGCGAGACGATCCGCTCAAGCATCAGCTGGAGCATTTCGGCCAGGTCATCCGGGGCCAGGCCCAGCCGCTAGTCAGTGCGCAAGATGGCCTGCAAAACCTGCGCGTGACCGAAGCCATTTCCGATGCTGCCAAAACCGGAAAAGTAATTGACATCCACTGCGCCTGACACTGACGACCAATCCTTGACGAAGCGACCTTGCTTCCGCACGTTTACTTTTCTACTCTTTATTTAAAGGAATCTCATGAAAATTCTTATGCTGCACGGCATCAACCACAACATGTTCGGCAAGCGCGACCCGAAGCAGTACGGCACTATCACCCTGGACGAGATCGATGCCAGCCTGGCCGCCTTGGGACAGGAACTGGGCACAGATGTCGAATCCTTCCAGACCAACAGTGAAGGCACGATGTGTGAGCGCATCCACCAGGCCTATGCCGACGGGATGGACGCGGTGCTGATCAACGCCGGCGCCTGGACCCACTACAGCTACGGGATTCGCGACGCGCTAGCAATCCTGACCTGTCCGGTGGTCGAGCTGCACATGTCCAACATCCATGCGCGGGAGGCGTTTCGCCATGTCTCGGTGTTCGCTGAGATCGTCCGGGGGCAGATCTGCGGTTTTGGCGTGGACAGCTACTTGCTGGCCCTGCGGGCTGCCGTGTCGGCTGCGCAATCCAGTACCAAGGCTTAAGGCGTACTCACCCATCCACCCGAGCAAATCCATGCGTCATTCAATTGCCACTGTCTCTTTGTCCGGAATGCTGCGCGAAAAGCTGCAGGCCGTCGCGGCCGCGCGCTTTGATGGCGTGGAGATCTTTGAAAACGACCTGCTGCAGTTCCCTGGCTCGCCTGCCGAGGTGCGTCAGATCTGCGCGGACTTAGGGCTGAGCATTGATTTGTTCCAGCCCTTTCGCGATTTCGATGCCGCAACGCCGGCCCAGCTGGCACGCAACTTGGAGCGCGCTGAGCGCAAGTTCGACGTGATGCACGAACTCGGCACCTCGATGATCCTGGTGTGCTCGAGCGTGCAGCCCGACGCCTCTGGCGATGTTGACCGTCTGGCCGAGCAGTTTTATCAGCTGGCCGAGCATGCCGCTCGGCGCAATATCTCCATCGCTTATGAGGCGCTGGCCTGGGGCAGTCAAATCAACCGTTTTTCCCAGGTCTGGGAAGTTGTCAAGCGGGTCAACCATCCGAATTTCGGTCTGACGCTGGACAGCTTTCACACCCTGGCGCTGCGCGATGATCCGCTACCGATCGCGCAGCTGCCCGCAGGCAAGATCTTCTTTGTTCAGCTTGCCGATGCGCCCTGGGTGAACACTGACGTCTTGAGCCACAGCCGCCACTACCGCTGCTTTCCCGGTCAGGGCGAGCTGGAGATGGTCAAATTCACCCGCGCCGTGATTGAGGCGGGCTACAGTGGCCCGCTGTCGCTGGAAGTCTTTAACGACGAGTTTCGCTCGGCGCCGGCCCGGGCCAACGCGGTCGATGCCAAGCGCTCGCTGCTGTGGCTCGAAGACCAGGTGCGCCAGAGCCAGGCCAGGGATGCAGCGCCACCTGCGGCGCTGTTCTTACCGCCTGCAGCGCCCGTGCTCACCGGCTGGGCCTTCGTCGAGTTCGCTGTGGATCCGGCTGCCGGCATCCAGCTGGCAGCGTGGCTGCAGGCCTGCGGCTTTCGTCGCATCGGCCAGCACCGCTCGAAAAAGGTCGACCTGTATGGCCAGGGGGAGGTGCGCATCATCGTCAACCTCGAAGAAGATTCGCTGGCCCGCACGCACTTCGAGCGCCACGGCACCTCCGCCTGCGCCGTGGCGCTAGCCACGCGGGACGTGGCTGGTGCTCTGGCCAGGGCCGAGGCCATGCTGTGCCCACTGGTGGCGAGAGGGCGCCTGGGCCACAACGAGTTAGCAATTCCGGCCGTGCACGCGCCTGACGGCAGCCTGGTCTACTTCTGCCAGGCGCCGCAGGACAGCGTCTACCCGTTCGAAGCCGATTTCGTTATGGATCCGGCCGCGCTTCACGGCGGGCCACTGGGCCAGAAGGCCAGCTTTGACCACATGGTGCAGGCCGTGCCGGCTGGGCAGGTCGAGCCCTGGGTGCTGTTTCACCGCGCAGTACTTGGCCTGGTGCCCCAGCGCAATGTAATGATGCACGACCCGTACGGCGTCATCAAAAGCCGCGAGATTGAATCAAACGACTGTGCGGTGCGGGTGTCCATTGCCGTGTCCGAGCGCGACAACACCTCAGTGTCGCGCAGCGTGTCGAGCTTTCGCGGCGCAGGCGTCCAGCAGATCGCGCTGGCCGTGCCCGACCTGGTTACAACGGCGCGGGCGCTCAAAGCGAGCGGCGCGCCACTGCTGCCGATTCCGGGCAACTACTACGATGACCTGGCAGCCAAATACGACCTTGACGCCGGGCTGCTAGTGGCGCTGCGCGAGCTGGGCATTCTGTATGACCGTGAAGCCAATGGTGGCGAGCTGCTCCAGCTCTACTTCACGCCGTTCGATGAGCGTTTTCATTTCGAGCTGCTTGAGCGGCGCGGCGGCTACGCTGGTTACGGCGCCCCGAACGCACCGTTTCGCCTGGCCGCCATGGAGCAGTGGCGTCAGGCACCGGGCGAGTCCCACGACTTGTTTTGAACAAGCACAGCCTCTAAAAAACCCCGACCACAAGAACCCAGCGGGGGCATCTCCCCAGAAATATCATGATCAACGGCAACACTGAACTTATCGCCCACATCGGCTACCCGACCCACGCCTTTAAGGCGCCGATGATCTACAACCCCTATTTCGACCACATTGGCGTCAATGCCCGCGTCATGCCCATGGGCTGCCAGAGTGCTGACTATCCAGCCTTCCTGCAGGCAGTGTTCACCCTGACCAACATCCGGGGCGCCTTGATCACCATGCCGCACAAGGTCACGACCGTTGGCCTGCTCGACCGCGCCAGCCCGACCGTGCAAGTGGCCGGCTCGTGCAATGCGGTGCGCAAAGGCGCCGATGGCCGGCTCGAAGGCGATATGTTTGATGGCGAAGGTTTTGTGCGCGGCGTGCAGCGCAAGGGCTTGAAGCTGGTCGGTGCGCGAGCGCTGGTCGTGGGCAGCGGTGGCGTGGGCTCGGCGATTGCGGCGTCGCTCGCGGCAGCAGGTGTCTCGGCCCTGAGCCTGTTCGATGTTCATGGGCCATCGGCTCAAGGCCTGAGTGAGCGTCTGCGCCAGAATTATCCGGCGCTTGAAGCTGTGGTCGGCTCCAACGACCCGGCGGGGTTCGATCTGGTAGTCAACGCTACGCCGATGGGAATGAACGAGGGCGATGCGATGCCGATGGACGTGTCGCGTATCGACCGCGCTACCTTTGTGGGCGAAGTCGTCATGCGCACTGAAATGACCGCTTTCCTAAAAGCTGCGCAGCTGCGCGGCTGTTCAGTTCAAGTTGGCTCGGACATGCTGTTCGAGCAAATTCCAGCCTACCTGGAATTTTTCGGCTTCCCGACCACCACCGCCGAAGTGCTTCGCTCGGTCGCCAAGCTGAATTACTGAGCTTCATAGGTACTGTGGGTCATCAACCCTTATTATCCTCTGGCGCCACTGACACCATGCTGCATATTCTCTCGGGCACAGGCCCGATCCACCTGATCATCGCGGTCGGCTTTATTTGCGTGTGCTGGAGCGGTTCGTCGTCAATCATTATGTCCCTGTGTTGGTGTGCTTCACCCTATCGCAGGGCACCCAGGGCGAGGTGTTCAACGGCTTTACCTAGCAGCCTATGCGCTGGGCTCACTAGTGGTGGTGCTGGGCAGCTTACGCGCAATGTTTGCGCCGCAAGCCCATGCCGCTGGCGGCCCTGCAAGGCCAGGGCATGTCGGCGTCGGCCTTCATTGGCTACCCCATCATCCTTCAATTGATCTGTCCGCCGGCCGGAGTGCTGCTGGCGCTGACCATGATTGTGGAGAGCTTGCTTATCATGCCGATGCCGATGCCGATGGCGATGGCGATGGCGATGGCGATGGCGATGGCGATGGCCGAAACGAGCAGCACGCTACGCTTGCACCACGCCCTAGCCCAGACGCTGCGTGGATTGATGAAAAACCCAATGTTTCTGGGCATGATGGCCGGCTTCACATTTGCCCTGTTCGACCTGCGTCTGCCTGCCATGCTGGACCGCACGGCGCAGATCACTGCCACGGCGGCCAGTCTGCTGGCGCTGTTTGTCATAGGCGCTTCGCTAGTAGGCTTGCGGCTGGATGGTCTGCGCCGCGATATAACTTTTGTCGTACTGGGCAAGTTGCTGCTGCATCCGCTGGCAGTGTTAGGCATGCTGGTGCTATTGCCGCCGGTTGATCCGGTGTTACAGATACCGGCAGTGGCAATTGCCGGCATGCCAATGCTCAGCCTTTACCCGGCTCTGGCCCAGAAATACCGCCATGAAAGTTTTTGCGCTGCAGTGCTGATGTCGGCCACAGTGCTGTCTTTTGTGACTATCAGCGCCTGGATCACCGCCATTTATCCGCTGCTGGGAGGGCTGGACTAGATGGCATGGTCGTCCTGCTTTAGTCGCCAGCCTGTGTTGATCCGTCAGCTATTAAGTAATATCTTGCTGCTGGCGCCGGTCAGTCTGCAGCGATCCATTTCTTAGAAGATCAGTGCGGATGCAATTACAGCCATTAGTGCACTCAACACTTCGACTATTCAACAAAATGTAAAAACCCCCTAGTGTCCTGAGTTAGAAATTCATTGAACTATTCGTTGTTGCTGCAATCCTTCGTGTAGCGTATGCAAACGGGAGGCGACAATGAGCGGAAGACCGAAGGCGCTACTGGTGTTGAGCGAATCCGAGCGAGAGCAGCTTGTGGCGCTGACCATGCGCCGCAAGACGGCGCAGGCGATGGCATTGCGAGCACGCATTGTGCTGGCTTGTGCCGATGGCGCCGACAACAAGGCGGTCGCGGTGCGCCAGCGGGTGACGCCCCAGACGGTGTCGAAGTGGCGCGCTCGCTTTGTCGAGCACCGCCTGGAAGGACTGCTCGACGCGCCGCGTCCGGGCGCGCCCCGCACCATCGACGATGCGCGCATCGATGCCGTGGTCGCCAGGACGCTGGAGTCGGTGCCCTCAGGCG
>JAQGMN010000123.1 GCA_028292345.1 Polaromonas sp.
ACGCCGGCGCAGCGGAAAATTTGTTGCGCCCAGGCGCTGGTGGCCGGGCCCAGCAGCAGCAGGGACGCCAGTGACAAGGACGAAACGGTTGGCAGGAAATTGGCGAAGAAGGTGTTTTTCATGGGAAAGTGCCCAGCGTCCGGAGCCGCTTGCGTGCAGTGTGCAGGGTGAAACAGGAACCGCCTGAGAGTATGCGTCAAAGCGGAAAAAATGCGAAATCTGCAGTCGGTCTATTCCACACGCCCATAAAAAAAGGATGGCTGATGCCATCCTTTTTTTTCACCGTGCGCCTTCCTGCTTGCCAGGGAGGTCCGCGGTCGGCTGTGCTTCTTACAGCGAGTAGTACATGTCGTATTCGACCGGCGAGACTTCAACGCGGGTGCGGTTGACTTCGCCCATCTTCAGCTCGATGTAGGCATCGAGCATGCTGTCGGTGAACACGCCGCCCTTGGTGAGGAAGGCACGGTCCTTGTCCAGTTCTTCCAGCGCCTGGTCCAGGCTGTGGCAGACGGTGGGCACCAGCTTGTCTTCTTCCGGGGGCAGATGGTACAGGTCCTTGGTGGCGGCTTCGCCCGGGTGGATCTTGTTTTCCACGCCGTCCATGCCGGCCATCAGCAGGGCCGCGAAGCCCAGATACGGGTTCATCAGCGGATCGGGGAAGCGCGCCTCGACGCGGCGGCCCTTGGGGTTGGCCACGTAGGGAATGCGGATCGACGCCGAGCGGTTCTTGGCCGAGTAGGCCAGCTTGACCGGAGCCTCGAAATGCGGCACCAGGCGGCGGTAGCTGTTGGTGCCGGGGTTGGTGATGGCGTTCAGGGCACGGGCGTGCTTGATGATGCCACCGATGTAGTGCAGCGCAAAATCGCTCAGGCCGGCATAGCCGTCGCCGGCAAACAGGTTCTTGCCGTCTTTCCACACCGACTGGTGCACATGCATGCCCGAGCCGTTGTCGCCGGCGTAAGGCTTGGGCATGAAGGTGGCGGTCTTGCCGTAGGCGTTGGCCACGTTGTGCACCACGTACTTTTGCAGGATGGTCCAGTCGGCGCGCTCGACCAGGGTCGAAAAACGCGTGCCGATCTCGTTCTGGCCGGCGCCCGCCACTTCGTGGTGGAACACCTCGACCGGAATGCCCAGCGATTCGAGGATCAGCGACATTTCAGCGCGCATGTCCTGCGTGCTGTCCACCGGAGGCACGGGGAAGTAGCCGCCCTTGACGGTCGGACGGTGGCCGCGGTTGCCGCCCTCGAGCTTGGTGCCGGTGTTCCACGGCGCTTCGTACTCTTCGATTTCGTAGAAGCTGTGGCCCGGCTCGGTGCTCCAGCGAACGCCGTCGAAAATGAAGAATTCTGGCTCCGGTCCGAAGTAGGCGGTGTCGCCCAGGCCGGTGGACTTGAGGTAGGCTTCTGCGCGCTTGGCGATGGAGCGCGGATCGCGCTCGTAGGCCTTGCCGTCCGTCGGCTCGATCACGTCGCAGGTCATGATCAGCGTCGTTTCCTCGAAGAACGGATCGATGTTGGCCGTGCTTGGGTCGGGGATCAGTTGCATGTCCGAGGCTTCAATGCCCTTCCAGCCGGCGATGGACGAACCGTCAAATGCATGGCCGTCGGTGAATTTGTTCTCATCAAAGTGAGACACGGGCACCGTGGTGTGGTGCTGCTTGCCCCGGGTGTCGGTGAAACGGAAGTCAACGAACTTGACTTCGTTTTCCTTGACCATGTTCATGACGTCTGCGACGGTCTTTGCCATTCAAGAATCTCCTGTGCTGGATGGTGGTTTAAAAATTCGGCTCAGTTTTTATTGGATGCACTTTTTGTGCCAAAGCCGGGAACACCGGGGTTTTGGCCAAACCCGTCATTGTGCCGCCGCTATTGTCGCTACGGATAGGCTTTTGACTTGATTTGAAACATCGGTTTTGAAAATTAAGCTGGAAATGCACTAATATGGTGCAAATAATGCCTTTTTTGGCGAGTTATCTGTTAACGCACCAATTCAGGGCCAAGCCGAAGATCGAATTGGTGCAAACCGGCCAGCAAGGCGGGATAGGCCCGATTGACGGCCTCGGCCGGGCCTTTGACGCCGAGTTCGATATGCCGGCCATATTGCGGATGGTCCACGCTGGGCAGGCTGAACACCTTCACGCCGGCATGCTCGGACTCGATCGCCAGCATCAGGGGCGTCAGCGTGGCTTCCATCGACCCCATCACGATGACCGATTTTTCAACCGCGCCCGACGTGCTGTGCAGGTGGGCATAGTGATGGTCCAGCACCCATTCGACCATGGGCCAGGCCATGACTGGAAAACCGGGGACAAAGTGGATGCCCCCACGCTCTCCCACTGCGTGTGGGTCGCTGCCCCCCGAGGGGGCCGCTGCGCCTGCAGTCCGGCAAAGCCGGTCCTGCGGCCCTGGCTGGCCTGCGAGCAGGGCCGGTTGTGCACCGCCCCCTTCTCCACGCTCGACAAAGCAACTGAAGCCCGGAATCTTGTTGTAGGGATTCGGAATAATTTCAGCACCCATTGGAAACACGCCCATGTTCAGGCGATGCAGGTTGTCATGGCGGTCGGGTTCGTAGGCGGCGCCCTGCTCTTTGGCCGTGTCGCGTATGCGTTCCTCGATCAACCGCCTGGCCTCGGGATGCAGCGCCAGTTCCACCCCCAGCGCCCGGGCGGCGCACTGGCGGGTGTGGTCGTCCGGCGTGGCGCCGATGCCGCCGGTGCTGAACACCACATCACCCGAGTCACGCGCAGCCGCAAAGGCGCGCGCCAGCGTGGCGGTGATGCGCTCCGGGTCGTCGCCGACATACTCGGCATAGGCCAGCGGCAGCCCCCTGGCGGCCAGCAGTTCGATGGCTTTGGGCAAATGCTTGTCGGTTCGCTTGCCTGAAAGGATTTCATCGCCAATGATGATGAGTCCGAATTGAGGGGTCATGCAAAAGGGTCCTGAAGTGGGGTCGATGAATCCGGCGAAACGCCGCCGGCCGGTTTGGGCAAAATGCGCGCGGGCGACTCGTCAACTATGAATTCGGTAGCAGTTTGTGCTTGCGCAGCCTGCGCTGCAGCACTATTTCTCTTGCGAAGCTGCTCCAGCGCGGCCAGGCCGTAATGGGCAAACCACAGCGATGAAAAGGCGAACACCAGGGTGTAGATCCAGATCGCCAGCGGCACCAGGATCGGCGCCATGGCGATGAACATGGCGCCCGAGGCCCAGAGCAGGCTGGGCGCGGCGCCCAGGTAGCCGCTGAGTACGCCAATGCCCAGCAGCGGCAGGCGGTTTTCCCGGAACAGCTGCTCGCGTTCCTCGCGGCTGGCATGGTCCGCCAGGGCATCGTAGGACATGACCCGGTAGGTCAGCCAGCCCCAGATCAGCGGCGGCAGAATCAACACCAGCGGGGGCACCAGCCAGAGCGGAACCGACAGCGCCAGCGCCACGATGGCCAGCAGGGTCGAACCCAGCGACCAGACGATGCTGGACAGCATCGAGCCGCCCTTTTTGCGCGCCAGCTGCGGAAATCGCCGGTTTGCCACCAGGGCCACCATGCTGGGCGTCATGAACACGGCCACCAGCAGCAGGGTCGCGATGACGATCACCGGAATGGCCAGGAACAGCACCAGCGCCGGCGCCAGCACGAGGCGCAGGCTGCCCAGGCCGACGCCGTCGAGCCAGTGCGCCATGGCATTCACCAGTTCATAGCTTTCCAGGCTGCCGCGCACCGCGACCAGCGCGTTTTCCCAGTAAAAATAGCCCAGCGCCAGCGACAGCACGCCCATGATGACGACCGGCAGGATCGACAAAACGATGACGCGGGGATGCAGGCAGTACATCACCGCCCGCCAGAAGGAATCGAGCATCGTGTTCATGCGCGCTTCAGGCCCGCCCGACCAGCCGCTTCATGCCCAGCCACTGCTGCGACCAGAAGCCGCTGCCGTAGTCGCGCTGCTTCTCGACCTGGTCGCGAACGCCGGTCGGGTCATAGCGAAGCTCAAAATTGGCCGTGCCGAACAGCATGTCCCACCACGGCAGCAATACCCCAAAATTAACCCCTCCAAGTCTATAAACGCCGGCCTTGTCTTCACTAGCCGGGGCCGCGGAACCGGCTTCGCCGGGCCGCAGGCTGAAGGCTGCGGCTCCAAGTCCGCCTGCGCGGGCTTGGACAGCCTTCAGATGCGCCGGCTCTGGCGGCGTGGCGCCCTGCAAGGGCAGCGCCCCCTCGGGGGGCAGCGAACCACACGCAGTGGGGAGCGTGGGGGCCTCATGCCCCAAGCCGATGCTGTGGTGCAGCCGGTGAAAGCGCGGGCTGACCCACAGCCGCTCGCCCACCCGGCCGAACCAGAGGCGCACATTGGCATGCTGGAAACTTTCGCTCAACTGCGTCAGCGCCACGATGAGGATGAACTGGTCGGGCGCCACGCCGATCAGCTGCGCGACGACCACGACGACGGTGTCGATCAAGATGCTGTCGAGCAAATGGTTGCGGTTGTCGCTCCACATCGTCATCTGCCGCTGCGCGTGGTGCAGCGAATGCAGTTGCCACCACCACGTCAGCTGATGCTGGCCCCGGTGCGTCCAGTAGGCGACAAAGTCGAACACCAGCAGGTAGATCAGCAGGCTCACGGCGGCCTTGTCGGTCACGCCGGGCCACAGCTGGTCCAGATGAAAGGTGCCGTAGCCGGCGGTGCGCAGCGCGCCGAAGGCCACGTCGAACCACGGGTCAAGGGTAAAAAACAGCGCCAGCCGGAACAGGCCGAGCCGGTGGATCAGCGTGTAGAGCACGTCGATGCGGATGCTGGCCCGGTCAGCCGGCGAGTCCATCGCCTCGACCGGCCGCCAGCGCTGCAGCGGACCGATCACCGCGACCAGGACGACGATCTGCAGGACGCCTACCATGAACCAGGCCGTCGCCCCGTAGCCGTCCTCGAACAGGCTGGCCAGGTCAAGCGCGAACAGGGCCGGCTGCACCAGTGCCTGGAACAGCCAGCCCTGCGCATTCGCAAAAATTCCGGTCAGCCAGTCCATCGGTTCTATTTTCCAGTCTGGGTTGTCAAAACAGGCGGCTGCGCTTCAATCCAGGCTTTGTACTGCGGATGCTCGCGCAGGGTTTTGAAGCAAAAGCCCTGCGACTGCAGGCCGGTGATCAGGGGCTCCAGCACGGCGGGCGCCCACGGGTCCTGGCGTGACCAGATGCCCAGGTGCGCCACCAGCACATCGCCCGACCGGACACCGTGCAGCGCCTTGTTCAGCAGCACGGCGTTGGGGTATTTGTCGCTGGGCAACTCGTCGCCCAGAAAGCCGGCCGGCGACCAGCCCGCATGCGCATAGCCGCAGGACCGGGCGGAGGCCAGAAGCTGCGGCGAGGTCTTGCCGCCGGGCGCGCGAAACAGCGGCAGCGGTTTCTTGCCGGTGATGTCCTGCAGGCGCGCGCTGGCACGGCCGATTTCCCCGCAGTATTGCGATGCCGACCAGATGAGGTCCTTGCCCTCCGATGGGCCGGCCGAAGGGCGAATCCTGAACTGTTGCGGCGCACCGGGCGCGGCCGGCATGTCGGCGCGCCAGTAGGCATGGTCAAAGGTGTGCGAGGCAAACTCGTGGCC
>JAQGMN010000133.1 GCA_028292345.1 Polaromonas sp.
CGGTAGAGGTCTTCGAGCAGCTTGCCTTTCCAGGCATTCCAGACCTTGGGGCTGGTGCCGCGAATGTCGGCCACGGTGAGCAGGTACAGCGCCGTCAGGTAGCGTTCATTGCCCACTCGTTTGGCAAACGTGGCGATCACCTCCGGGTTGCTCAGGTCTTCCTTCTGGGCGGTGCGGCTCATGCTCAGGTGCTCGCCCACCAGGAATTCGATCAGCCGGGTGTCTTCGGCGGCAATGCCGTGCTGGCGGCAGAAAATGCGCACTTCCTTCTGGCCGAGCTCGGAATGGTCGCCGCCGCGCCCCTTGGCAATGTCGTGGAACAGCGCGGCAATGTACAGGATCCACGGCTTGTCCCAGCCTCCGGCCAGTTGCGAGCACATCGGGTATTCATGCGAATGCTCGGCCATGAAAAAACGCCGCATGTTGCGCAGCACCATCAGGATGTGCTGGTCGACGGTGTAGACGTGGAACAGGTCGTGCTGCATCTGCCCGACGATGTTGCGAAACACCCAGAGGTAGCGGCCCAGCACCGAAGTCTGGTTCATCAGCCGCATGGCATGGGTGATGCCTTCGGGCTGCTGCAGGATGCGCAGGAAGGTGGCCCGGTTCACCGGGTCGGTGCGGAATTTCGAGTTCATCATGCCCCGGGCGTTGTAGAGCGCGCGCAGGGTGCGTGCCGACAGGCCGCGGATGCCGACGTGGGTTTCGAACAGCAGGAAGGTTTCCAGGATGGCGTGCGGCTCGCGCAGGTAGAGGTCGTCGCTGACCACTTCGAGCATGCCGGCCTTGTCAAAAAAGCGCTTATTGAGCGGTCGCAGCGGATAGTTGCACGGGCTGAGCTGCTCCTCGATGTTGAGCAGCAGGATCTGGTTCAGCTGGGTGACCGCCTTGGCCGTCCAGTAATAGCGGCGCATCAGCGCTTCGCTGGGGCGCGCTGGCGGGCGCTTGGCCGCCCGTCCGCCCCGGGGCGACACGGCCCTGTCCAGCGGCAGGGCCACATGCGCCGCGTCCAGTGCGGGCGTGCGTTCGCCTCGGTTGCCCGACTGGGCGGTGTAGCCGAAGGACTCGGCCACCGCCGTCTGGAGGTCGAACACCAGACGGTCTTCGCGCCGGCCGGCAATGATGTGCAGGCGCGCGCGTATCAGGCTCAGCAAGGCTTCGTTGGCCTTGATCTGACGAACCTCGAAGGTGGTGATCAGTCCGTTTCTGGCCAGTTCGTCCCAGGATTTGCCCAGGCCGGCGGCGCGGGCCACCCACAGCACCACCTGCAGGTCGCGCAGCCCGCCGGGCGACTCCTTGCAGTTGGGTTCCAGCGCGTAGGGCGTGTTTTCAAACTTGTTGTGGCGCTGGCGCATTTCCAGCGTCTTGGCGATAAAGAACGCCTTCGGATCCAGAATCGCGTCAAGCTGCGCCTGCAGGCGCCGGTAGCAATCTGCCGAACCCGTCACCAGGCGCATTTCAAGCAGCGAGGTCTGCACGGTGACGTCCTTGGCCGCTTCCTGCACGCAGTGGGCCGCCGTGCGGACGCTGGAGCCGATGTGCAGCCCGCAGTCCCAGCAGCTGCTGATGAAGCCTTCGACCTTGGCCTTGAGGGCCGGGTTGTCCTCGACATCGACCGCGCCGTCGGGCAGCAGCAGCAGCACATCGACATCGGAATGCGGAAACAGCTCGCCCCGGCCAAAGCCGCCCACCGCGATCAGGCAGGCTTCAGGCGGAAATTCGGCCAGCTGCCACAGGCGCTGCAAGGTGGCGTCGGTCAGCCGGCCCAGCTTTTGCAGCAGGCCGTGAATGCCCCGGGTAGAGGCGCCGCTGCCGGCCAGAGCGGCCAGCACGCCCGCCTTGCCGGCGCTGTATTGTTCGCGAAAGGGAGTCAGTTCAGTCATGAAGGCAAGGCCTGACCTTGAAAAGATCGAAAAAGGCGGTCCCGCCAGGGGGCCGGGGTCAGGGGCGGAATCAGGCGGCGGTTTTTTCGCGCGAGGGCTGCGGCACGAAATCCGGAATCGGCGGACTGCCGGCCGACAGCGTCAGCACTTCGTAGCCGGTCTCGGTGACCAGCACCATGTGCTCCCATTGCGCCGACAGCGAATGGTCGCGCGTGACGATGCTCCAGCCGTCCTTTTCAGGACCGTCCTTGATGCCCGGCTTGCCGATGTTGATCATCGGCTCGATGGTGAACACCATGCCGGGCTTGAGCTCCTCCATCGTGCCGGGGCGGCCGTAGTGCATGACCTGCGGCTCTTCATGGAATTTTTGCCCGATGCCGTGGCCGCAAAACTCGCGAACCACGGAGTAGCCGTTTTTTTCGGCAAAGGTCTGGATCGCATGGCCCACATCTCCCAGGCGCGCGCCGGGCTTGACCTTCATGATGCCGTGCCACATGGCTTCGTAGGTGACCTGGCACAGCCGCCTGGCGGCAATCGAGCAGTCGCCGACCAGGAACATGCGGCTGCTGTCGCCGTGCCAGCCGTCCTTGATGCTGGTCACGTCCAGGTTCAGGATGTCGCCTTTTTTCAGCGGCTTGTCGTTGGGTATGCCGTGGCAGACCTGGTGGTTGAGCGAGGCGCACAGCGACTTGGGATAGGGCGGGTAGCTGGGCGGGCCGTAGCCGAGCGTGGCCGGAATCGCCTTTTGCACGTTGATGGTGTAGTCGTGCGCCAGCTGGTTGATTTCGTTGGTCGTCACGCCGGGTTTGACGAAAGGCGTCAGGTAGTCCAGCAGCTCGCCGGCGAGCCTGCCCGCCACGCGCAAGCCCTCGATACCCGCTTCATCTTTGATAGTAATACTCATGCCGGAATTATCCCACCGGAGTCCGGCGCATGCTTTTCGCCTGGGCCGCAGGGGTTTTGGCAGCGCGACCAAGCCCGGCCGGTGCGCTGATAAAATTGCCGGCTGACGCGAACCTCGCTGATTCTTGGCCTTTTGCCTGAAAATTGTTTCAGCAAGGGGCTTCAGATTCGCCAAAAGGCAGCTTTCCGGCTGCCCTCCACCACATTCCAAGCCAAAAGGCCACCGCTACCGTGACCCTGCACCTGACGACTTTTGAGGGCGACGCCCACGGCATCAGTGCCTTGAGCGATTTTCGCGTCCAGCAACTCCTGCCCCGCCTGCAAGCCATCCACGACAAGATCGACGGCATCAGCGCCCGCTTCGTGCATCTGGTGGCGACCGAGGCACCGCCTTCGGCCGACCTCAGCGCCAGGCTCGCGGCCTTGCTCCGCTACGGCGAACCCTGCAATCCGCCGGCTGCCGGCACTGCCGAGAGCCAGCCGTTCATCGTGTCGCCGCGCTTTGGCACGGTCTCGCCGTGGGCGTCGAAAGCCACCGACATTGCCCACAACTGCGGCCTGGCGGTCCGTCGCATCGAGCGCATCACCGAATACCGCGTGACGCTCAAGTCCGGATTTTTCAGCAAAGCTGCCTTGAACGAATCCCAGCGCGGGCAGGTCGCGGCACTGCTGCATGACCGCATGACGGAAAGCGTGGTCGCCGACCGGGCACAGGCCGAAGCGGGGCTGTTCACCGAACTGCAGGGCGCGCCGCTGCAGACCATCGACGTGCTGCGCGGCGGCAAGGACGCGCTGGCGCAGGCCAACAGCGAGTTCGGCCTGGCCCTGGCCGACGACGAGATCGACTACCTGGTCAATGCCTTCACGCAACTGCAGCGCAACCCGACCGATGTCGAACTGATGATGTTCGCGCAGGCCAACAGCGAGCATTGCCGGCACAAGATCTTCAACGCGGACTTCACCATCGACGGCGTGCCGCAGGACAAGAGCCTGTTCGGCATGATCCGCAACACCGAGCAATTGAACCCGCAGCACACTGTCGTTGCGTATTCCGACAACGCCTCGGTCATGGAAGGCGCCAAAATCCAGCGTTTTTATGCCAAATCGGCCTCTGGCGCAGATGGCGCGGGCGAAAGCAGCTATCAAAGCTATAGCACCATGGACGCGGTGCTGACGCATGTGCTGATGAAGGTCGAGACGCACAACCATCCCACGGCGATTTCCCCGTTCCCCGGCGCCTCGACCGGCGCCGGCGGCGAGATCCGCGACGAAGGCGCTACCGGGCGAGGTTCCAGGCCCAAGGCGGGGCTGACCGGCTTCACCGTGTCCAAACTGTTCGATGGCGACTACGGCAAGCCGGGGCACATTGCCAGCCCGCTGCAGATCATGCTGGAGGGCCCGCTGGGCGGCGCGGCGTTCAACAACGAGTTCGGCCGGCCTAACCTGAACGGCTACTTCCGCGAGTACGAGCAGACCGTGGGCGGCCAGCGCTGGGGCTACCACAAGCCGATCATGATCGCCGGCGGCGTCGGCACGATTGACGCGCAACTCACCCAAAAAATCCTGTTCCCGGCCGGCACGCTGTTGATTCAGCTTGGCGGCCCTGGCATGCGCATCGGCATGGGCGGCAGCGCGGCCAGCTCCATGGCGTCGGGCGCCAATGCGGCGCATCTGGACTTTGATTCGGTGCAGCGCGGCAACCCCGAGATCGAGCGGCGCGCGCAGGAAGTCATCAACCAGTGCACCCAGTTGGGGTTGGACAATCCGATTCTGGCGATTCACGACGTGGGCGCGGGCGGCCTGTCGAACGCCTTTCCCGAGCTGGTGAACGACGCCGGGCGCGGCGCGCGTTTTGATCTGCGCGCCGTCAAGCTAGAGGAGAGCGGCCTGTCGCCCAAGGAAATCTGGAGCAACGAAAGCCAGGAGCGCTACGTGATGGCGATTGCGCCCGAGTCGCTGGCGCAGTTTGAAGCGTTTTGCGAGCGCGAGCGCTGCCCGTTCGCGGTGATTGGCGTGGCGACCGAGGAAAGGCAACTGGTGGTGAGCGAGCTGCCCCTCACCCCAACCCTCT
>JAQGMN010000134.1 GCA_028292345.1 Polaromonas sp.
GGCGGCAAGATCGTCCGCGCGCAGGCGCTGATGCACGGCAAGACCAGCGTCATCACCACCAACCGGCAGGGCGTGTTTGCCGACCTGCCCGGGCAGTTCACCGTGAACCGTTACCACTCGCTGGCGATCGAGAAATCGACGTGCCCCGAGGCGCTGGAAGTCACCGCCTGGACGGACGACGGCGAGATCATGGGCGTGCGCCACAAGACGCTGCCCATCCAGGGCGTGCAATTCCATCCCGAATCCATCCTGACCGAGCACGGCCATTCGATGCTGAAAAATTTCCTGGAGCAGCGCGCGTGAGGTTTGCTATTGAATCAATAGCTGCTTGCGCATACCCATCAAGCGCCAAAGGCAAAAATGACTGAAAAATTGATTGATCTGCGCAGCGACACGGTCACGCAGCCCACGCCGGCCATGCGCGCGGCCATGCTGGATGCCCCGCTGGGCGACGACGTGTTCGGCGGCGACCCGAGCGTCAATGCGCTGCAGGACAAGATCGCGGGCCTGCTGGGTTTCGAGGCCGCGCTGTTCATGCCGACGGGCACGCAAAGCAACCTGTGCGCCATCCTGGCCCATTGCCAGCGCGGCGACGAATACATCGTCGGCCAGCAGGCGCACTGCTACCGCTGGGAAGGCGGCGGCGCGGCGGTGCTGGGCAGCGTGCAGCCGCAGCCGCTGGCGCACCAGAGCGACGGCACGCTGGCGCTTTCCGACATCGAGGCGGCCATCAAACCCGACGACGCGCATTTCGCCCGCAGCCGTCTGCTGGCGCTGGAAAACACGCTGGGCGGCAAGCTGCTGCCTTTCGACTACCTGCAGCAGGCCACGCAACTGGCGCACAAGCATGGCCTGGCGCGGCATCTGGACGGCGCGCGGCTGTTCAATGCCGCCGTGGCGCAGGCAGCGCAGACCGGCAGCGATGCCTTCACCGAGGCGCGCCGCATGGCCCAGTGCTTCGACAGCGTGTCTGTCTGCTTCAGCAAGGGGCTGGGCGCGCCGGTCGGCTCGGCGCTGTGCGGCTCGCGCGATGTGATTGCCCGGGCCCACCGCATCCGCAAGATGGCCGGCGGCGGCATGCGCCAGGCCGGCCTGCTGGCGGCAGCGGCCTCGCATGCGCTGGACCACCATGTCCTGCGGCTGGCGCAGGACCATGCGCTGGCGCAGCGGCTGGCCGACGGGCTGGCGGGCATCCACGGCCTGCAGGTCGAGGCGCCGCAGACCAACATCGTGTTCGTGGACCTGACGGGCGCGGCGCGCGAGCAGTCCGGCGCCCTGCTCAAGCACCTGGCCGACCACGGCATCCAGGCCACCGGCCTGTACCGGCTGCGCTTCGTCACCCACCTCGATGTCGATGCCGCCGGCGTCGACGACGCGGTCGCCGTGATCCGCCGGTTCTTTCATTCCTGACCGCCGGGCCGGTCCATGGGCATTGACCACCTCGCGCTGTTTGTCGCCGCCGGCATCGTGCTCAACCTGACGCCCGGGCCCGACGTGCTTTTCATCGTGACGAATGCCTTGCGCTCGGGCGCCCGCGCCGGCATGGTGGCGGCCCTGGGCATCACGGCCGGCTGCTTCGTGCATATCCTGGCAGCGGCCATCGGCGTCAGTGCCCTGATGGCGGCGTCCGCCACCGCATTCACCCTGCTGAAATGGGCGGGCGCCGCCTACCTGGTGGTCGTGGGGCTGCGCATGCTGCTGGCATCCGCCCCAACGCAAGGCGGACCGATTGCTATGGATCCAGTAGCTGCTTGCGCTGACGGGGAAAGCGCAAAAGCCCTGAAGCGTGTATTTTTCCAGGGTTTCTGGACGAATGCGCTCAATCCCAAGGTCGCGCTGTTCTTCCTGGCCTTCGTGCCGCAGTTCATCGCGCCCGGGGCAGAGCACAAGGCGCTGGCCTTCCTGCTGCTCGGCCTGCTGTTCAACGCCAATGCGCTGTGGATCAACCTCGGCTGGGCCGGGGCCGCCGCGTGGATGGCCGGGCGCATGGCGTCCGCCCAGGGGGTCATGCACTGGCTGGAACGCGCCGCCGGCCTGATGTTCATCGGATTCGGCCTCAGGCTGGCTTTTTCCGATCGTCCGGCAACCTGACCCGCCCTGCAGACAAAAAAAGCCCAACAGGAAACTCCCATGCCCCACAGCCACAAGATCACCGCCAGCGAAGCCCTGCAGCGCACCATCGAGCACCGCGAAATCTTTCACGACGAGATGCTGCACATTATGCGGCTCATCATGAGCGGCGAGATGTCGCCCCTGATGACCGCCGCGCTGATCACCGGCCTGCGCGTGAAGAAGGAAACCATCGGCGAGATCACCGCCGCCGCGCAGGTGATGCGCGAGTTCTCGACCAAGGTGCATGTGGCCGACAAGACCCACCTGGTCGACATCGTGGGCACCGGCGGCGATGGCTCGCACACCTTCAACATCTCGACCTGCGCCATGTTCGTGGCCGCCGCCGCCGGCGCGCGGGTCAGCAAGCACGGCGGGCGCAGCGTCAGCAGCAAGTCCGGCAGCGCCGACGTGGTCGAGTCGCTCGGCATCCGGCTGGACCTGCCACCGGACGCCATTGCCCGGTCGATCGAGGAAACGGGCGTCGGCTTCATGTTCGCGCCCAACCACCATCCTGCCATGAAGAACGTCGCCCCGGTGCGCAAGGAACTCGGCATCCGCACCATCTTCAACATTCTCGGCCCGCTGACCAACCCGGCCGGCGCGCCCAACATCCTGATGGGCGTGTTCCATCCCGACCTGGTCGGCATCCAGGTGCGCGCGCTGCAGCGCCTGGGCGCCGAGCATGCGCTGGTGGTGTACGGCAAGGACGGCATGGACGAGGTCAGCCTGGGCGCGGCCACCGTGGTCGGCGAACTCAAGGACGGCGAGATCATCGAATACGAAATCCATCCCGAGGACTTCGGCCTGCCGATGGCCGGCAACCGCGCGTTGCGGGTCGAGACACCCGAGCAGTCCCGGGCCATGCTGCTGGGCGTGCTCGACAACCAGCCGGGCGCGCCGCGCGACATCGTGATCCTGAACGCGGGCGCGGCGCTGTATGCCGCCAATGTCGTCAATTCAATGAAGGAGGGCGTCGATAAAGCCTGCGCCGCTATCGAATCAGGAGCCGCCCGGGCTAAACTGGCGCAAGTGGTCGCCTTCAGCCAGTCGGCCGGCGGCTGACGCCATGGGGCACGATGCCCGCGCCCGGACCGCGCTGGGCCTGTCCCTGCCGTTCATCGCCGCCGCGTTCGTCATGCACCGCGTTTTCCTGAACATTCCCAAGACCGGCTCCCCCGAGCCGTTAGCTCCGCCCGCCGGGCACAGTCCGCCATCGCCTACACCACTGGAATCCCATGAGTGACATTTTGAACAAGATCATCGCCGTCAAGCGCCAGGAAATTGCCGACGCCCTCAACCGCAAGCCGCTGGCGGCGATGCGCCAGGACGCCGAGTCGCGCGTCCAGACCCGGGACTTCGTCGGCGCCCTGCGCGCCAGGATCGCCGCCGGCCAGCCGGCCGTGATTGCGGAAATCAAGAAGGCCAGCCCGTCCAAGGGCGTGCTGCGCAGCGACTTCATTCCCGCCGACATTGCCCAGAGCTATGCCGAGTTCGGCGCGGCCTGCCTGTCGGTGCTGACGGACCAGCAGTTCTTCCAGGGAAGCATCGACTACCTGAAGCAGGCCCGGGCCTCGTGCAGCCTGCCGGTGCTGCGCAAGGATTTTCTCGTCGACGCCTACCAGGTCTATGAATCGCGCGTCATGGGGGCCGACTGCATCCTCTTGATCGCCGCCTGCCTGGACGACGCGCAGATGAAGGCCTTCGAGGCGCTGGCCATGTCGCTCGACATGGCGGTGCTGGTCGAGGTGCATGACGAGGCGGAACTGGAGCGCGCCCTGAAGCTCAAAACGCCCTTGATCGGCATCAACAACCGCAACCTGAACACGTTCGAGGTGTCGCTGGACACCACGCTGCGCCTGATGGGCCGGGTGCCTGCCGAGCGCCTGCTCGTCACCGAGTCGGGAATCATGACCCCGCAAGATGTCAAACGCCTGCGGGACGCCAACATCAACGCCTTCCTGATCGGCGAAGCCTTCATGCGCGCCGATGAACCGGGCGAGGCGCTGGCCGAACTGTTTGGCGAGTAGAAAAGGAGTGCTTGATGGTTCAGGACGATTTTTCCGCAAGGGCTGACGCGGCCAGTCCAGGCCAGCTGGCGAGCGCCGATCCGTCGGACTGGCCGGTTGCGCCCGACTGGAAGCCGGGGGTGGACGGGTTTTTTGCCAGCGCCACCGGCCAGTCCCTGCTGTCGTTTTTGCGCGCGCGCCTGGAAGCCGGCGCGGTGATCTTTCCGCCGCGCCCTTTGCGTGCGCTCGAACTGACGCCTGCGAAGGAGGTGCGGGTGGTCATCCTGGGCCAGGACCCGTACCACGGGCGCGGCCAGGCCGAGGGGCTGGCCTTTTCGGTGGCGCCCGGCGTGGCGCTGCCGCCCTCGCTGCGCAACATCTTCAAGGAGCTGCAGCGCGACCTGGGCACGCCGCCGCCGAAGTTTCCGCAGCCCGGCGGCAGCCTGGCCAACTGGGCCACGCATGGGGTGCTGCTGCTCAACACCTGCCTGACGGTAGAGGAGGGCAAGCCCGCCAGCCATGCCGGCAAGGGCTGGGAAATGCTGACCGACAGCGTGATCCGCCAGGTCGCGGCGGGGGACCATCCGGTGGTGTTCATGCTCTGGGGCGCGCATGCGCAATCCAAGCGCGCCCTGATCGACGAGAGCCGCCACAAGGTGCTTCTGGCCAACCATCCTTCACCGCTGTCCGCCATGCGCCCGCCCTTGCCCTTCATTGGCTGCGGACATTTTTCACAGGCGCGCGAGTGGCGCATCGCGCACCCAAAGGCCTGAAGACAAAGCATCGGTGGATTTGTCGGCCCATGCAAGTTTTAAAGCGGTTTGCCAACAAGATTTATGTTTTGCCCAGAAAGAGTGGCATAATCCGTGATTCGCTTGAAGGATGGGTGTCCGAGTGGTTAAAGGAGGCAGACTGTAAATCTGTTCGCTAACGCGTACGCTGGTTCGAATCCAGCCCCATCCACCAAATCCGGTCAATCGTGGCAAGTTTGCTTTGCAAATCCATGGTTTTTGACGGTTTTGGGTTGTAGGGTAAATTGAGTGCGAATTGATCTGGCAGGGCTGCGCGGGAGTAGTTCAATGGTAGAACCCTAGCCTTCCAAGCTAATGACGCGGGTTCGATTCCCGTCTCCCGCTCCAGGGTGTCGAGATGCCCGGAGAATTGCAGGTCAGCATTGCACCGTTTGCCGCAAGAGGTTTTTGAATTCAGCCCATTTGGCTCAGTGGCAGAGCACTCCCTTGGTAAGGGAGAGGTCCCGGGTCCGATTCCCGGAATGGGCACCATTTTTGAGTCGGTTGCAGTGGTTTTCTTGCAGCCGGCAATGGTTTTGTTAAGTGGTTTTGTAACTTTTCGGAGTTGGAAATGGCAAAAGAGAAATTTTCGCGGACCAAGCCGCACGTCAACGTCGGCACGATCGGCCACGTCGACCATGGCAAGACCACGCTGACGGCGGCGATCGCCACCGTGCTGGCAGCCAAGTTCGGCGGCGAAGCCAAGGCCTACGACCAGATTGACGC
>JAQGMN010000152.1 GCA_028292345.1 Polaromonas sp.
GTTTTGCCGAAGGCGTGCGCCGAAGCACTGCCGGCAGCGGCAAGCCGGACCGGGCCGGATTGCGCAAAGCCTTCGCTTCGATGAGCGACTATGACGTGGGCGGCTTTCGCGTCAACCTGCGGCCCCAAAAATACGAGTCGGTTCGCGCCATCGACCTGGTGAGCATCACGCCGGACGGAAAGATCATCCGGTAGTTCCCGTCCGCATAGAACGCGGTCGCTGTACCTGTTTGCGCCATGTTGGGGTTCGAAGGCGAAATGAAACAACCGGTCGGGAATCAGGAAATCGGGGCCAGATCAACTTATCATGGCGCGAACTTCCGGCATTGCAATTTCATGGCCCGCCTTTCCCGCTTGACCGTTCCCGGCTACCCGCACCACATCATCCAGCGCGGCAATAACCGGCAGGCCATTTTTTCATCGGTGGCCGACTTCCAGATGCTGCTCTCGCTGCTGGATGAAAACGCGCAGAAGTTCGGCGTCGCGGTGCATGCCTATGTGCTGATGGACAACCATTTTCATCTGCTGGCCACGCCGGCCACCGCCGAAGGCCTGCCGCAGATGATGCAGGCCGTGGGCCGGCGCTATGTGCGTTATTTCAACGACCGCCACGGGCGCACAGGCACGCTGTGGGAAGGGCGTTACCGCTCGACCGTGATCGACACCGACCGCTATCTGCTGGCGTGCATGGCCTACATCGACCTCAATCCGGTGCGTGCCGGGCTGGTCAGTGAACCCGCCGCCTACCCATGGTCCAGCCATGCGCACTATGTTGGCCAGCGGGCCGACCGGCTGGTCGCGCCGCATGCACTGTTCTGGGCGCTGGGCAACACCCCATTTTCGCGCGAAGCGGCCTATGCAGCGCTTGTCGCCCAGGGCATTGCGCCGGGACAGCAGGAGGCGCTGACTGGTGCTGCGATGGGGGGCTGGGCGCTGGGCGATGAAAACTTTGTCGCGGATTTGCAAAAACAGACCAGCCGCCGCCTGATGAAATCCAAGGCTGGCCGGCCGTTATCGACTAAAAAATAGGAATAAAAACATGTTTTACGCATGAGGGATATAGCAAGTTTGCTCTTTCTTTTGATGTGTCCCTGAATTTATGGCGTTGACTTGAAGCCAAAGTAAATTGGAATCTGACCCCGATTAAAAAATTTTGCGCCCAGACTGGCATGCACTATGCTCGTCTTTTTGAAATTTGAACACCCGGCGAGCAGGGTTGGCGTCCCGATCCACGTCGCCTGTTTCTCCACCGACAAGGAATTGCCATGACCACGGCTGCTGAAATCAAGCATTTTGAACAACACGGTTTGTACGCGGGCGCCAATGAGCACGATGCCTGCGGTGTCGGCTTCGTGGCGCATATCAAGGGCCACAAGAGCCATGCGATCGTCGCCCAAGCCCTCAAGATCCTTGAAAACCTCGACCACCGGGGCGCCGTGGGGGCCGACAAGCTGATGGGCGACGGCGCCGGCATCCTGATCCAGCTGCCTGACGCGCTGTACCGCGAGGAAATGGCCGCGCAGGGCATTGCCTTGCCGCCGCCGGGCGAATACGGCGTCGGCATGGTGTTTTTGCCCAAGGAACATGCCTCGCGCCTGGCCTGCGAACAGGCGCTGGAGCGCGCCGTCAAGGCCGAAGGCCAGGTGCTGCTCGGCTGGCGCGATGTGCCGGTCAACCGCGACATGCCGATGTCGCCGACCGTGCGCAAAAAAGAACCCATCCTGCGCCAGATTTTCATCGGCCGGGGCAACGACGTGATCGTGCAGGACGCGCTGGAGCGCAAGCTCTATGTGATCCGCAAGACCGCCAGCGCCGCCATCCAGAACCTGCACCTGACGCACAGCAAGGAATACTACGTTCCCAGCATGTCCAGCCGCACCGTGGTGTACAAGGGCCTGCTGCTGGCCGACCAGGTCGGCACCTATTTTCTGGACCTGACCGACGCGCGCTGCGTCTCGGCGCTGGGCCTGGTGCACCAGCGTTTCTCGACCAACACCTTCCCCGAGTGGCCGCTGGCGCACCCGTACCGTTATGTGGCGCACAACGGCGAGATCAACACCGTCAAGGGCAACTACAACTGGATGAAGGCGCGCGAAGGCGTGATGTCCTCGCCGGTGCTGGGCGCCGACCTGCAAAAGCTCTATCCCATCAGCTTTGCTGGCCAGTCCGACACCGCCACCTTCGACAACTGCCTGGAGTTGCTGACCATGGCCGGCTACCCGATCAGCCAGGCCGTGATGATGATGATTCCCGAGCCGTGGGAGCAGCACACCACCATGGACGAGCGCCGCAAGGCCTTCTACGAATACCATGCCGCCATGCTCGAGCCGTGGGACGGCCCGGCCTCCATCGTCTTCACCGACGGCCGCCAGATCGGCGCCACGCTCGACCGCAACGGCCTGCGCCCGTCGCGCTACTGCGTGACCGACGACGACCTGGTCATCATGGCCTCCGAGTCGGGCGTGCTGCCCATCCCCGAGCACAAGATCGTGCGCAAATGGCGGCTGCAGCCCGGCAAGATGTTCCTGATCGACCTGGAGCAGGGCCGCATGGTCGATGACGAGGAAATCAAGGCCACGCTGTCGCACAGCAAGCCCTACAAGCAGTGGATCGAGAACCTGCGCATCCGGCTCGACGACGTGGCCGGAAAGACCAAAGAAAGTGCCCCGGCCGCACCCGTGGCGCCCGAATTGTCGCTGCTGGACCGCCAGCAGGCCTTCGGCTACACGCAGGAAGACATCAAGTTCCTGCTCTCGCCGATGGCCGCCAACGGCGAGGAAGCCACCGGCTCGATGGGCAACGACAGCCCGCTGGCCGTGCTGTCGAACAAGAACAAGCCGCTGTACAACTACTTCAAGCAGCTGTTCGCCCAGGTGACGAATCCGCCGATCGACCCGATCCGCGAAGCCATCGTCATGTCGCTGGTGTCCTTCATCGGCCCCAAGCCGAACCTGCTGGACATCAACCAGGTGAATCCGCCGATGCGGCTGGAAGTCAGCCAGCCGGTGCTGGGCAGCGCCGACATGCAAAAGCTGCGCGACATCGAAACCCGCACGCAGGGCAAGTTCAAGAGCTACACGCTGGACATCACCTATCCGCTGGCCTGGGGCCGCGAAGGCATCGAGGCGAAGCTGGCCTCCTTGTGCGCCGAGGCGGTCGATGCGATCAAGACCGGCAAGAACATCCTGATCGTCAGCGACCGCGGCGTGAACGCCACCCAGGTCGCCATTCCCGCCGTGCTCGCCTTGTCCGCCATCCACCAGCACCTGGTGAAGGAAGGCCTGCGCACCACCGCCGGCCTGGTGGTCGAGACCGGCTCGGCCAGGGAAGTGCATCATTTCGCCGTGTTGGCCGGCTACGGCGCCGAGGCGGTCCACCCGTATCTGGCACTGGAAACCCTGGCCGAACTCTCCAGAGGCCTGCCGGGCGACCTGAGCACTGAAAAAGTCGTCTACAACTATACCAAGGCCATCGGCAAGGGCCTGTCCAAGATCATGTCCAAGATGGGCGTGTCGACCTACATGAGCTACTGCGGCGCGCAGCTGTTCGAGGCCATCGGCCTGAACCGCTCGACCGTGGACAAGTTCTTCACCGGCACCTCCAGCCAGGTGGGCGGCATGGGCGTGTTCGAGATTGCCGAGGAAGCCCTGCGCATGCACAAGGCCGCCTTCGGCGACGATCCGGTGCTGGCCAACATGCTGGACGCCGGCGGTGAATACGCCTGGCGCGTTCGCGGCGAGGACCACATGTGGACGCCCGACACGATTGCCAAGCTGCAGCATTCCACGCGCGCCAACAACTGGAACACCTACAAGGAGTTCGCCCAGCTCGTCAACGACCAGAACCGCCGCCACATGACGCTGCGCGGCCTGTTCGAATTCAGGATCGACCCGAGCAAGGCCATCCCGATCGACGAGGTCGAGCCGGCCAAGGAAATCGTCAAGCGCTTTGTCACCGGCGCGATGTCGCTCGGCTCGATCAGCACCGAGGCGCATGCGACGCTGGCCGTCGCCATGAACCGCATCGGCGGCAAGAGCAACACCGGCGAAGGCGGCGAGGACCCGGCGCGCTACCGCCAGGAACTCAAGGGCATCCCGATCCGGCGCGGCGACACGCTCAAAAGCGTGATCGGCCCGAAACAGGTCGAGGTGGACCTGCCGCTGCAGGACGGCGACTCGCTGCGCTCGCGCATCAAGCAGGTGGCGTCGGGCCGTTTCGGCGTCACCGCCGAATACCTGGTGTCGGCCGACCAGATCCAGATCAAGATGGCCCAGGGCGCCAAGCCGGGCGAGGGCGGCCAGCTGCCCGGCGGCAAGGTCAGCGAATACATCGGCCAGCTGCGCTTCTCCGTGCCCGGCGTCGGCCTGATCTCGCCGCCGCCGCACCACGACATCTATTCGATCGAGGACCTGGCCCAGCTGATCCACGATTTGAAGAACGTCAACCCGCGCGCCAGCATCAGCGTCAAGCTGGTCAGCGAAACCGGCGTCGGCACCATCGCTGCCGGGGTGGCCAAGGCCAAGGCCGACCATGTGGTGATCGCCGGCCATGACGGCGGAACCGGCGCCTCGCCCTGGTCGTCGATCAAGCATGCCGGATCGCCCTGGGAAATCGGCCTGGCCGAAACCCAGCAGACGCTGGTGCTCAACCGCCTGCGTGGCCGCATCCGCGTGCAGGCCGACGGCCAGATGAAGACCGGCCGCGACGTGGTCATCGGCGCGCTGCTGGGCGCCGACGAGTTCGGCTTTGCCACCGCGCCGCTGGTGGTCGAGGGCTGCATCATGATGCGCAAATGCCACCTGAACACCTGCCCGGTCGGCGTCGCCACGCAGGACCCGGTGCTGCGCCAGAAGTTCAGCGGCAAGCCCGAGCATGTGGTCAATTACTTCTTCTTCGTCGCCGAGGAAGCCCGGCAGCTGATGGCGCAGCTCGGCGTGCGCAAGTTCGACGACCTGATCGGCCGCCCTGATTTGCTCGACACGCAAAAAGGCATAGAGCACTGGAAAGCCGGAGGCCTGGACTTCAGCCGCCTGTTCTACCAGCCGCAGGTGCCGGCCGATGTGCCGCGCCTGCATGTGATGGACCAGGACCACGGGCTGGACCGGGCGCTGGACATGCGCCTGATCGAAAAATCAAAAGCCGCCCTTGAAAAAGGCGAAAAAGTCCAGTTCATCGAGGTGGCGCGCAACGTCAACCGCACCGTCGGCGCCATGCTGTCGGGCGAGCTGACGCGCCTGCGGCCCGAAGGCCTGCCGGACGACACGCTGCGCATCCAGCTGGAGGGCACGGGCGGGCAGTCGTTCGGCGCCTTCCTGGCCAAGGGCATCACGCTCTACCTGATCGGCGACGCGAACGACTACACCGGCAAGGGCTTGAGCGGGGGGCGCATCGTCGTGCGTCCGAGCATCGACTTCCGGGGCGACGCGGTGAAGAACACCATCGTCGGCAATACCGTGCTGTACGGCGCGACCACCGGCGAGGCGTTCTTCAGCGGCGTGGCCGGGGAACGCTTCGCGGTGCGACTGTCGGGCGCGACGGCGGTCGTCGAAGGCACCGGCGACCACGGCTGCGAATACATGACCGGCGGCACGGTCGCGGTGCTGGGCAAGACCGGCCGCAACTTCGCCGCCGGCATGAGCGGCGGCGTGGCCTATGTGTACGACGAGGACGGCCTGTTTGCCACGCGCTGCAACACGTCGATGGTGTCGATGGACAAGGTCGTCCTGACTGCCGAGCAGCACACGCATGACCATTCCGACTGGCATGCCGGCGAAAGCGACGAGCAGCAGCTCAAGCGCCTGCTGCAGGACCACAACCGCTGGACGGGCAGCAAGCGCGCCAGGGAATTGCTGGACACCTGGAGCGTGTCGCGCCTGAAATTCGTCAAGGTCTTCCCGAACGAATACAAGCGCGCCCTGATCGAACGCAAGGAGCGCCGGGTCGAAGCCTCGACCGAAACCACCCGCGCGCAAGTCGCGACGAACCTGGAAACGGTGGCCGCCAAATAAGCCGTACCGGGCCGTTACAGCGGCCCGGTCATTGGTTTGCTATTGTATTAATAGCTGCTTGCGCCCGATGGGTATGCGCAAACGGCCTGAAACGCTTGAAGAATTGCACAGGAAAAGATCATGGGAAAAATCACCGGCTTCATGGAATACGAGCGCATCGAAGAGGGCTACAAGCCCGTTCCCGAGCGCCTGAAGAACTACAAGGAATTCGTCATCGGCCTGGACGACCGGCAGGCCAATGTGCAGGCCGCGCGCTGCATGGACTGCGGCACGCCGTTTTGCAACAGCGGCTGCCCGGTCAACAACATCATTCCCGACTTCAACGACATGGTGTTCAGGAACGACTGGAAAAACGCGATCGACACGCTGCACAGCACCAACAATTTCCCCGAGTTCACCGGCCGCATCTGCCCCGCGCCGTGCGAGGCGGCCTGCACGCTCAATGTGAACGACGATGCGGTCGGCATCAAGTCCATCGAGCACGCGATCATCGACCGCGCCTGGCTTGAAGGCTGGGTCAAGCCCCGGCCGCCCAAGCACAAGACCGGCAAGAAGGTCGCGGTCGTCGGTTCCGGCCCGGCCGGCATGGCCGCCGCCCAGCAACTGGCGCGCGTCGGCCACGACGTGACGCTGTTCGAGAAGAACGACCGCGTCGGCGGCCTGCTGCGCTACGGCATTCCCGACTTCAAGATGGAAAAGATCCACATCGACCGCCGCGTCGAACAGATGCAGGCCGAGGGCGTGAGCTTTCGCACCGGCGTCATGGTCGGCAGCCTGCCCAAGGGCTCGAAGGTCACCAACTGGGCCAGGGAAACCATTCAAGCCGAGCAGTTGCAAAAGGACTTCGACGCCGTGGTCCTGACCGGCGGCGCCGAGCAGTCGCGCGACCTGCCGGTGCCCGGCCGCGAACTCGACGGCGTGCATTTCGCGATGGAATTCCTGCCCCAGCAGAACAAGGTCAATGCCGGCGACAAGGTCAAGGGTCAGTTGCGCGCCGAGGGCAAGCATGTCATCGTGATCGGCGGCGGCGACACCGGCTCCGATTGCGTCGGCACCAGCAACCGCCACGGCGCGGCCAGCGTCACCCAGTTCGAGCTGATGCCCCAGCCCCCGGTCGAGGAAAACCGGCCCATGACCTGGCCCTACTGGCCGATCAAGCTGCGCACCAGTTCCAGCCACGAAGAAGGCTGCGAGCGCGAGTTCGCCATCTCGACCAAGGAACTGATCGGCGAAAAAGGCAAGGTCACCGGCCTGAAGACCGTGCGCGTCGAATGGCAGGACGGCAAGATGGTCGAGGTGCCCGGCTCGGAGCAGATCCTCAAGGCCGACATGGTGCTGCTGGCCATGGGCTTTGTGTCGCCCGTGGCGTCGGTGCTGGAGTCCTTCGGCATCGAGAAGGACAACCGGGGCAACGCCAAGGCCGGCACCGATTTCATCGGTGGCTATGCCACCAATGTTCCGAAGGTTTTTGCCGCCGGCGACATCCGGCGCGGCCAGAGCCTGGTGGTGTGGGCGATCCGCGAAGGCCGGCAGGCCGCGCGCGCGGTCGATGAATTCCTGATGGGCTACAGCGACCTGCCGCGCTGACGAGGTCCTGATCCCTTATGATCCGGGAGCCGGAACAGCCGGCTTTTGCCTGTTATGGATACAACTTCTAATAAATTGCTTGTCGAGCTGAAAAACCTTACCTTCGGTTACGGTGAGCGCGTCATCCTCGACGACATTTCCCTGTCGGTGCCCCGGGGCAAGGTCACCGCGCTGCTGGGCGCCTCGGGCGGGGGCAAGACCACCATCCTGCGCCTGATCGGCGGGCAGAACCGGGCGCAATCGGGCCAGCTGCTGTTCGACGGCCAGGACGTCACGCCGATGGACCAGGCGCAGCTCTACGCGGTGCGCCGGCGCATGGGCATGCTGTTTCAGTTCGGGGCGCTGTTCGCCGACCTGAGCGTGTTCGAGAACGTCGCCTTTCCGCTGCGCGAGCACACCAAGCTGCCCGAAGCGCTGATCCGCGACATCGTGCTGATGAAGCTCAATGCCGTCGGCCTGCGCGGCGCCCGCGACCTGATGCCGAGCGAGGTGTCGGGCGGCATGGCGCGGCGCATCGCGCTGGCTAGAGCCATTGCGCTGGACCCCGAGCTGGTGATGTACGACGAGCCTTTTTCGGGCCTCGACCCGATCTCGCTGGGAACCGCGGCCAACCTGATCCGCCACCTCAACGACAGCCTGGGGCTGACCAGCCTGTTCGTCTCGCACGAGCTGGAGCAGACCTTTGCGATTGCCGACCATGTGATCATCCTGGCCAACGGCAAGGTTGCCGCCGAGGGCACGCCCGACGCGGTGCGCCAGAGCACCGATCCGCTGGTCTACCAGTATGTGCATGCGCTGCCGGACGGTCCGGTGCGCTTTGACTATCCCGGCGTCACCGTCGAGCAGGACTTCGGTCCGGCCGTGGCGCCTGCCGTCCTGAAATCCGGAGCCTCCTCATGAGCTGGTACAAGCCCGCGGACGTCGGATTCGCCACCCGCAGCTGGCTGGCCAACCTGGGCTATGGCGCCCGGCTGTTCCTGCGGCTGCTGGCCACTTTCGGCTCCAGCCTCAAGCGCTTTGGCCTGGTGCGCGACCAGATCCATTTCCTGGGCAATTATTCGCTCGTCATCATCGCCATCTCGGGCCTGTTCGTCGGCTTTGTGTTCGGCCTGCAGGGCTACTACACGCTGCTGCGCTTTGGCTCGACCGAGGCGCTGGGCCAGCTGGTCACCTTCACGCTGGTGCGCGAGCTCGGCCCGGTGGTGACGGCGCTGCTCTTCGCCGGCCGGGCCGGCACCTCGCTGACCGCCGAGATCGGCCTGATGAAGGCCGGCGAGCAGATCAGCGTGATGGAAATGATGGCGGTCGATCCGATCCAGCGCATCCTGGCGCCGCGCTTCTGGGGCGGCGTGATTGCCATGCCGCTGCTGGCCGCCGTGTTCAGCGCCATGGGCGTGATCGGCGGCTGGGTGGTCGGCGTGCTGATGCTCGGCGTCGACACCGGCTCGTTCTGGAGCCAGATCCAGGGCAGCGTCGATGTCTGGCGCGATGTCGGCAACGGCATCATCAAGAGCATCGTGTTCGGCTTCACCGTGACCTTCATCGCGCTGCTCCAGGGCTACCAGTCGCAGCCGACGCCCGAAGGCGTGGCCAGCGCCACGACGCGCACGGTGGTGGTGGCGTCCCTGGCGGTGCTGGGGCTGGACTTCATCCTGACCGCGATGATGTTCACCAAGTGACCGCTTGAAAAAATTCGCGGGACAGGCCTTGCCGGGCGATGGCCGGGCGGGTACTGTCCTCAACCGTTTGGAAGGAAGTTTTGATGCAACGCTCGAAGATTGATGTGTGGGTCGGCCTGTTTGTGCTGGCCGGTGCCGTGGCCATTTTGTTCCTGGCATTGCAGGCGGCCAATTTGCTGAACCTGAATTTCCAGCCCACCTACCGGATCACGGCTGAATTCGACAATGTCGGCGGGCTCAAGCCCAAGGCGTCGGTGCGCAGCGGCGGCGTGGTGGTCGGCCGGGTCGAGGACATCAGCTTCAACGACCAGACCTTCCAGGCGCGCGTCACGCTCGACATGCAAACCCGTTATGCCTTTCCCAAGGACAGCTCGCTGAAAATCCTCACCAGCGGCCTGCTCGGCGAGCAGTACATCGGCATCCAGCCGGGCGGCGATGAAAAGAACCTGGCCGCCGGGGACGTGATCCGCCAGACGCAGTCGGCCGTGGTGCTTGAAAACCTCATCGGCCAGTTCCTGTTCAGCAAGACCGCCGATGAAAGTTCAGGAACGGTTCCTCCCCTGCCAGCAACCGGAACAACGGATAAAAAATGAAGCCAACCATTCCTCTGAAAAAAATCACGGGCTGGGCCGCCGCCGCCGTGGCAGCTGCCCTGCTGCAGGGCTGCGCCACCGGTCCGCAGGCGAATCCCGCCGATCCGCTGGAGCCGTTCAACCGCAGCGTCTACCGCTTCAACGAAGGGCTGGACCGCGCCGTGCTCAAGCCCGTCGCCACCACCTACCAGAACATCACGCCGTCGCCGGTGCGCACCGGCGTCACGAATTTCTTTGAAAACATCTCGGATGCCTGGTCTTTCGTGAACAACGTGCTGCAGGCCAAGCCGGCCGAAGCGGCCGATTCGCTGTTCCGCGTCACGACCAACACCCTGTGGGGCGTGGGCGGCATTTTCGATGTCGCCACCGAACTGAAAATCCCCAAGCACAAGGAAGATTTCGGCCAGACCCTGGGCACCTGGGGGCTGGCGTCCGGGCCGTATGTGGTGCTTCCGCTGTTCGGCTCTTCCAGTGTGCGCGACACGGCGGGCCTGGTGGTGGACATGCAGGGCGACCTGGTGTCGCAGTCCAACAATGTCCCGGTGCGCAATTCCCTGAAGACCCTGGACCTGGTCGATACGCGGGCCAGCCTGCTCGGCGCGGGCGATCTGCTTGACCAGGCCGCGCTCGACAAATACGCCTTCACCCGCGATGCCTATCTGCAGCGCCGCAAGAGCCTGATCGGCGGCAACGAGCGCACCGAACCCGAAGAGCGCTTCGACCTGCCTGAAGCGCCGCCGGCCGGCGCGCCCGCGGCTCCGGCGACGACTCCGCGGTAAAGCCCTGGTAACAAGCTTTACCTGTCCGTTTTATAAATTCACCGGCTCGGTCGGAACCCGCCTGCAAAATAAACATCAACTGGGGATTGTTGGCGCAATGCGCATGGAAGGCCCATGAAGCTGCTGGCAGCCATCTGTTTCAAACCTGAAAGAAAAAACCATGAACCGTAGAACCCTCGGACGTTTGTTGACCGCCACGCTCAGCCTGGCCCTGCTCGCCTCGGCGCCTCTGGCTCGCGCGGCTGAAGAGGCGCCGGATGCGCTGATCAAGCGCGTTTCCAGCGAAGTGCTCGACGCCATCAAGGCCGACAAGGCCATCCAGGCAGGCGAAATGAACCGCGTGCTGGCCCTGGTGGACACCAAGGTCATGCCCAACGTCAATTTCACCCGCATGACGGCGTCGGCGGTTGGCCGCAACTGGCGCCAGGCGACGCCGGAGCAGAAAGCCCGGCTGCAGCAAGAATTCAAGACCCTCCTGATCCGCACCTATTCCGGCGCGCTGTCGCAGGTCAATGACCAGAAGCTCAATGTCAAGCCGATGCGCGCGGCCGCTGGCGACACCGAGGTGACGGTCCGCACCGAAGTGCTGGGGCGCGGCGAACCGGTCCAGCTCGACTACCGGATGGAAAAAACGCCGACCGGCTGGAAGATCTATGACCTCAACGTGCTGGGCGTGTGGCTGGTCGAAACCTACCGCACCCAGTTTGCCCAGGAAGTCAGCGCCAAGGGCATCGACGGCCTGATCGCGTCGATGGCGCAGCGCAACCAGACCAACGCAGGCGGCGCCAAGTCCTGAGCCGGCCGATCGCCATGCTGAAACTTCCTGCCGTCCTGACCCATGCCGTGGCCTGCGGCCTTTTCGACACCGTGGCCAGGGAAGTGCCTTCGATGCCCGGGGAAGTCGTCGTGGATGCCAGCGCGCTGCGCCAGTTCGACTCGTCGGCGCTGGCCCTCCTGCTCGAATGCCGCCGGCAGGCGCTGGCGGCGGGCAAGGGTTTTTCGGTACAGGGCGCATCCGGGCGGCTGCTCCAGCTGGCCGACGTCTATGGCGTCGCCGCGCTGATTCCCGCTTCGCCGCCACAGCCCGAAACCGTGGCCGCCTGAAGGCCGTTTCGCCAGTCCGGCGGGCGCTGGCAGGGCCTTGACGGGCTGCCCGGGATGGGAAAGCCATCAGCCCCTAAAATAGCGGGCTCATGCCAGCCATCTCATTCCAGTCCGTCTCCAAAACCTATCCTCCCCCGCGAAACCAGCCCGGCCCCGGACTCCAGGCCCTGGACCATGTCAGCTTCGACATCCAGCAGGGCGAATTCTTCGGTTTGCTCGGACCCAACGGCGCCGGCAAGACCACCCTCATCAGCATTCTGGCCGGACTGTCCCATGCCAGCAGCGGCCATGTGCTGGTGCATGGCAGCGACGTGCTGCTGGACTATGCCAACGCCCGGCGCAAGCTCGGCGTGGTGCCGCAGGAACTGGTGTTCGACCCTTTCTTCACCGTCCGCGAGGCGCTGCGCATCCAGTCGGGCTACTTCGGCATCAAGCGCAACGACGACTGGATCGACGAGCTGCTGGCCAGCCTGGGCCTGGCCGACAAGGGCAATGCCAACATGCGCCAGCTGTCCGGCGGCATGAAGCGGCGCGTGCTGGTCGCGCAGGCGCTGGTGCACAAGCCGCAGGTCATCGTGCTCGACGAGCCGACCGCCGGCGTCGATGTCGAACTGCGCCAGACGCTGTGGCAGTTCATTGCCAGGCTCAACAAGCAGGGCAGCACGGTGCTGCTGACCACCCACTACCTGGAGGAAGCCGAGGCCCTGTGCAGCCGCATCGCCATGCTCAAGCAGGGCAGGGTGGTCGCGCTGGCGCAAACGTCCGACCTGCTCAGCGCGGCTTCCAGCAATGTCCTGCGCTTCAAGATTGATAGCGAACTTCCCTTGCACCTGGCGCGCCAGGCACGTATTACAGGCCGGATCGTGCAGTTTCCCGCGCACAATGCGCGCGAGATCGAGCAGTACCTCGCCGCCGTCCGCGAAGCCGGCCTGGTGGCCGAGGACGTGGAGATCCGCAAGGCCGACCTGGAAGACGTGTTTCTAGAGGTCATGAATGAAAAACCGGGAGTGGCAGTATGAGCACTGTCAATAGTTCAAAAACTTCATACCAGCAGGGGCCGCGGAACCGGCTTTGCCGGGCCGCAGGCTGCAGGCTGCGGCTCCAAACCCGCCTGCGCGGGCTTGGACAGCCTGCAGATGCGCCGCCTCTGGCGGCGTGGCGCCCTGCAAGGGCAGCGGCCCCCTTGGGGCTGACGGCTGCGGCTCCAAGCCCGCCTGCGCGGGCTTGGACAGCCGGCAGATGCGACGCCTTTGGCGGCGTGGCGCCCTGCAAGGGCTGCGCAGTACGCGAAGCGACAAGCGTGGGGGCTTCATGACCGGCTGGCAGACGCTTTTGTACAAAGAGATACTGCGCTTCTGGAAGGTCGGCTTCCAGACCGTCGGCGCCCCGGTGCTGACCGCCGTGCTCTACATGCTGATCTTCGGGCATGTGCTGCAGGGCCAGGCGCTGGTGTACGGCAAGGTGAGCTACACCGCCTTCCTGGTGCCGGGGCTGGTGATGATGAGCGTGCTGCAGAACTCCTTCGCCAACAGCTCGTCGTCGCTGATCCAGAGCAAGATCATGGGCAGCCTGGTGTTCGTGCTGCTCACGCCGCTGTCGCACTGGCACTGGTTCTGGGCCTACGTCGGCTCGTCGGTGGTGCGCGGCCTGATGGTCGGCACGGGCGTGTTTGCCGTCACCGTGTTTTTCGGCCAGCCCGGCTTTGTCGCGCCGCTGTGGATCGTGGTGTTCGCGGTGCTGGGTTCGGCCATGCTGGGTGCGCTGGGCGTGATTGCCGGCCTGTGGGCCGAGAAATTCGACCAGATGGCGACCTTCCAGAACTTCATCATCATGCCGATGACGTTCCTGAGCGGCGTGTTTTACTCCATCCACTCGCTGCCGCCGTTCTGGCAGAAGATCAGCCACCTGAACCCGTTTTTCTACATGATCGACGGCTTTCGCTATGGCTTTTTCGGCGTCAGCGACGTCTCGCCGTGGCTCAGCCTGGGGCTGGTGGTGGCGGCATTCCTCGTCATCAGCGCCGTGGCGGTCAACATGCTGCGCACCGGCTACAAAATCCGGCACTAATATGGCCCCCACGCTTGCCACTTCGTGTGCTGCGCTTCCCCCCGAGGGGGCCGCTGCCCTTGCAGGGCGCCACGCCGCCAGAGGCGGCGCATCTGCAGGCTGCGGTCTGGCAAAGCCAGTCCCGCGGCCCCTGCTGGTGGGGAGTGCCTCTCCCACGCATTGCTAATTAATGTGCGTGCTATGCGCAACTTTTTTCAAAAATATTTATGACCAGCGAAGAACTTCAAACCATCATTGCCGCAGGCCTGCCTTGCGAGCACCTCGAACTGTCCGGCGACGGCCGGCACTGGTATGCGACCATCGTCTCCAGCGCCTTTGAAGGCCAGCGCCTGATCCAGCGGCACCAGCGCGTCTATGCCACGCTGGGCGGACGGCTGCAGACCGACGAGGTGCATGCGCTGTCGATGAAAACCTTCACGCCCGCCGAATGGGCAGCGCACAGCGCGAACTGAACACAGCAATATGGACAAACTACGCATCAAGGGCGGCAAGTCCCTGGCCGGCTCGGTCGATATCTCGGGCGCCAAAAACGCGGCACTGCCGGAGCTGTGCGCGGCGCTGCTGACCGCCGACACGGTCACGCTGCAAAACGTTCCGGGCCTGCAGGACGTGACCACCATGCTCAAGCTGATCCGCAACATGGGCGTCGAGGTCGAGCGCAGCGCAAGCGTTCCCGGCACCGTGACGCTCAATGCCGGACCGCTGAGTTCGCCCGAAGCGCCGTACGAGCTGGTCAAGACCATGCGCGCGTCGGTGCTGGCGCTGGGGCCGCTGCTGGCGCGCTTCGGCAAGGCCACGGTGTCGCTGCCCGGCGGCTGCGCCATCGGTTCGCGGCCGGTGGACCAGCACATCAAGGGCATGCAGGCGATGGGCGCGGACATCACCGTCGAGCACGGCTACATGCTGGCCAAATTGCCCAATGGCCAGACGCGCCTGAAGGGCGCCAACATCACGACCGACATGGTGACCGTGACCGGCACCGAGAATTTCCTGATGGCCGCCACGCTGGCCGAGGGCGAAACCATTCTTGAAAACGCCGCGCAGGAGCCCGAGATCGGCGACCTGGCCGAGATGCTCATCAAGATGGGCGCGAAAATCGAAGGCCACGGCACGCGCCGCATCCGCATCCAGGGCGTCGAGCGCCTGCACGGCTGCACGCACCAGGTGGTCGCCGACCGCATCGAAACCGGCACCTTTTTGTGCGCAGTGGCGGCGGCCGGCGGCGACGTGGTCCTGAAGCATGGCCGCGCCGACCACCTCGACGTGGTGATTGAAAAGCTGCGCGAAGCCGGCGCTGTCATCACGGCGGGCGAGGGCTTCATCCGCATTCAGGCCAGCGGCCGGATGAAGGCCCAGTCTTTCCGCACCACCGAATACCCGGGTTTCCCGACCGACATGCAGGCGCAGTTCATGGCGCTCAACGCCATCGCACAGGGCACCAGCACGGTGACCGAGACAATTTTTGAAAACCGCTTCATGCATGTCAACGAAATGGTGCGCCTGGGCGCAAAAATCCAGATCGAAGGCAAGGTCTGCGTCATTGAAGGCGTTGCGCAGCTTTCCGGCGCGACGGTCATGGCAACCGACCTGCGCGCCTCGGCCAGCCTGGTGATTGCCGGGCTGGTGGCCGACGGTGAAACGCTGGTCGAGCGCATCTACCACCTCGACCGGGGCTATGACCAGATGGAAACGAAATTGCGCGGCATCGGTGCCGAGATTGAACGAACAAAATGAGCCCCCACGCTTGTCGCTTCGCGTACTGCGCTGCCCCCCGAGGGGGCCGCTGCGCCTGCGGCCCGGCGGAGCCGGTTCCGCGGCCCCTGCTGGTGGGGAGGGGCTGCCGCCACGCTCGCCATCGCTATGTCCCTGTTAATTCCGAGGTATTGTTTTGATTACTCTTGCCCTTTCCAAAGGCCGCATCTTCGACGACATCCTGCCGCTGCTGCGCAGCGCCGGCATCGAGGTGCTCGACGACCCGGAAAAGTCGCGCAAGCTCATTTTGGACACCAACCAGCCCGACCTGCGCGTGGTGCTGGTGCGCGCCACCGACGTGCCGACCTATGTGCAGTACGGCGGCGCCGACATCGGCGTGGTCGGCAAGGACACGCTGCTGGAATCTGGAAGCCAGGGCCTGTACCAGCCGCTCGACCTGCAGATTGCCAAATGCCGCATCAGCGTGGCGGTGCGCCAGGGCTTCGACTATGCGGCGGCGGTCCGGCAGGGCTCGCGCCTGAAGGTGGCGACGAAATACGTGGAGATTTCGCGCGATTTCTTCGCCACCAAGGGCGTTCACATCGACCTGATCAAGCTCTACGGCAGCATGGAGCTGGCGCCGCTGACCGGCCTGGCCGACGCGATTGTCGACCTGGTCTCGACCGGCAACACGCTCAAGGCCAACCACCTGGTCGAGGTCGAGCGCATCATGGACATCAGTTCGCACCTGGTCGTGAACCAGACCGCGCTCAAGCTCAAGCAGGCGCCGATCCGCAAGCTGATCGATGCCTTTTCCTCGGCCTGTGCGCAGGCTGCTGCCAACCGGTAAAATCCAGAACGCTATGAATTTGCTAGCTACTCCCGCTCGTCTGTCATGCCTCGATGCCACATTTGAGGCTCAATTCAAGGCCCGGCTGCACTGGTCGGCCGACACCGACGCCGCCATCGAGCAGCGCGTCGCCGACATCCTGGCCGACGTGCAGCAGCGCGGCGACGCAGCGGTGCTGGAATACACCGCCCGCTTTGACGGCCTGAGCGTGGCCTCCATGGCCGAACTCGAACTCACGCAGGCCGAACTGAAGGCCGCGTTCGAGTCGATTCCCGCCGCCCAGCGCGATGCCCTGCAGGCTGCCGCCCGGCGCGTGCGCACCTACCACGAGGCGCAGAAAAAGGCCAGCGGCGAAAGCTGGAGCTACCGCGACGAGGACGGCACGCTGCTGGGCCAGAAGGTCACGCCGCTGGACCGCGTCGGCATCTACGTGCCCGGCGGCAAGGCGGCGTATCCGTCGTCGGTGCTGATGAACGCGATTCCCGCCCATGTCGCCGGCGTTGGCGAGATCATCATGGTCGTGCCCACGCCCCGGGGCGAGAAAAACGCGCTGGTGCTGGCTGCCGCCTACGTGGCCGGCGTGACGCGCGCCTTCACCATCGGCGGGGCGCAGGCCGTGGCCGCGCTGGCCTACGGCACGGCGACGGTGCCCCAGGTGGACAAGATCACCGGCCCCGGCAATGCCTACGTCGCCAGCGCCAAGAAGCGCGTGTTCGGCACCGTGGGCATCGACATGATTGCCGGGCCGTCCGAAATCCTGGTGCTGGCCGACGGCACGACGCCCGCCGACTGGGTGGCGATGGACCTGTTCAGCCAGGCCGAGCATGACGAGCTGGCGCAAAGCATCCTGCTGTGCCCGGACGCCGCCTACATCGACGCGGTGCAGGAAGCCATCGACCGGCTGCTGCCCTTGATGCCACGCGCCGACATCATCGCCAAATCGCTCAGCGACCGGGGCGCCTTGATCCTGACGCGCAGTATGGAAGAAGCCTGCGAAATTTCCAACCGCATCGCGCCCGAGCATCTGGAAGTCTCCAGCCGCGATCCGCACCGCTGGGAGCCGCTCTTGCGCCACGCCGGCGCGATTTTCCTGGGCGCCTACACCAGCGAAAGCCTGGGCGACTACTGTGCCGGCCCGAACCATGTGCTGCCGACCAGCGGCACGGCGCGCTTTTCCAGCCCGCTGGGCGTGTACGACTTCCAGAAGCGCTCCAGCCTGATCGAGGTCAGCGAAGCCGGCGCGCAGGTCCTCGGCCCGATTGCCGCCGAACTCGCCTACGGCGAGGGCCTGCAGGCGCATGCCCGCGCCGCCGAACTGCGCCTCGCCACCGTGCCCGACATGAGAAAAACCAACCAATGACCGCGCCTGACTCCCCACTTGATCCGAAACTCAAGCAACTCATCCGCCAGGATGTGCAGTCCATGCACGCCTACGCCATCCAGGAATCCATCGGCATGGTCAAGCTCGACGCCATGGAGAATCCGCACCGGCTGCCCGCCGCGCTGCAGGCGCACCTGGGCCAGCGCCTGGGCGCGCTGGCGCTGAACCGCTACCCGGACGGCCGCGTCAACGACCTGCGCAAGGCATTGGCCGACTATGCACAGATGCCCGAGGGCTTCGACATCATGCTGGGCAACGGCTCGGACGAGCTGATCGCGATGCTGGCGCTGGCCTGCGACGTGCCCGGCGGCTCGGTGCTGGCGCCGCTGCCCGGTTTCGTGATGTACGCCATGAGCGCGCAGCTGCAGGGGCTGAAGTTCATCGGCGTGGACCTGACGCCCGACTTCGAGCTCGATGAAGCCGCGATGCTGGCCGCGATTGCCGGGCACAAGCCGTCCATCACCTACCTGGCCTATCCGAACAACCCCACGGCCAATCTTTGGGACGACGCGGTGATCGAGAAGATCATCGACGCCGTGGGCGAGCAGGGCGGCCTGGTGGTGATGGACGAGGCCTACCAGCCGTTCGCCAGCAGGAGCTATGCGGACCGCATGGCGCGGCACGGCCATGTCCTGCTGATGCGCACGCTGAGCAAGTTCGGCCTGGCGGGTGTTCGCATCGGCTACATGATCGGGCCGAAAGCCCTGATCGCCGAAATCGACAAGGTGCGCCCGCCCTACAACATCAGCGTGCTGAACTACGAATGCGCGCTGTTCGCCCTTGAGCACCGCGATGTGTTCGAGGCCCAGGCGAAGGAACTGATCGCCCAGCGCGCGTGGCTGTCCGACGCGCTCGGCGCTATGCCGGGCGTCAAGGCCTGGCATAGCGACGCCAACATGATCCTGATCCGCGTGCCCGACGCGGCGCGCACCTTCGACGGCTTGCGAAATCGCAAGGTGCTGGTCAAGAATATTTCTAAAATGCATCCCTTGCTGGCCAATTGCCTGCGCCTGACCGTCGGCACTGCCGAAGAAAACGCGCAATTGCTGGCTGCGCTTGAACAATCCCTATGACGACTTCCATCACCGACTCCCTGCCCCTCCCGCGCACCGCCGAGGTGTCGCGCAACACCGCCGAAACCAGGATCACCGTCAAGGTCAACCTCGACGGCACCGGCCAGGCCGCGCTCTCCACCGGGATCGGCTTTTTCGACCACATGCTTGACCAGATCGCTAGGCACGGGCTGATCGACCTGGACATCCATGCCGTGGGCGACCTGCACATCGACGGCCACCACACGGTCGAGGACGTCGGCATCACGCTCGGGCAGGCGGTGGCCCAGGCGGTGGGCGACAAGAAGGGCCTGCGCCGCTACGGCCATGCCTATGTGCCGCTCGACGAGGCGCTGTCGCGTGTGGTCATCGACTTTTCGGGCCGGCCAGGGCTGGTGATGAACGTGCCGTTCAAGAGCGGCATGATCGGCACCTTCGACAGCCAGCTGGCCTATGAATTCTTCCAGGGCTTCGTCAACCATGCCTTCGTCACGCTGCACATCGACAACCTGAAGGGCGAAAATGCGCACCATCAGGCTGAAACGGTGTTCAAGGCCTTTGCCCGCGCCCTGCGCATGGCGCTGGAAATCGATCCGCGTTCGGTGGGCGTGATTCCCTCGACCAAGGGCTCGCTGTAAGCCGCACCTTATCGCTATTTATGCATGTTTTAGGCCTTTTGCGCAGGCGGGGCATGCACTGATAGCTATCAATCCAGTAGCAATTTACTTTTCCCCCTTCTGAATGTCCAACTTGAAAACGGTGGCGGTGGTCGATTACGGTTCCGGCAACCTGCGTTCGGTCTCGCAGGCGGTCCGGCATGTGGTGCAGGGCACGGGCTACGAGGTCCTGGTCACGTCCAATCCGCAGGACGTGCTGGACGCCGAGCGCGTCGTGCTGCCCGGCCAGGGCGCGATGCATGACTGCATGCTGGCGCTTGAACACTCGGGCATGCTCGGCGCCGTGCTGCATGCCGCCGCCCACAAGCCGCTGTTTGGCGTGTGCGTCGGCATGCAGATGCTGCTCGACAACAGCCACGAGGGGCTGGATGGCGCGCCCACGCCCGGCCTGGGGCTGATCCATGGCGAGGTCGTCAAGTTCGACCTGGCCGGCAAGCTGCAGCCCGACGGCAGCCGGTTCAAGGTGCCGCAAATGGGCTGGAACCAGGTGCACCAGGCGCATCCCGGCGGCGAAAAGCCTCATCCGGTCTGGGACGGCGTGCCGGACGGCGCGTATTTCTATTTTGTGCACAGCTTTTACGCCTGTCCGTCGGATAAGCGCCACATCGCGGGCGAGGCAGACTACGGCGGGCGCTTTGCGGCGGCGATAGCGCGCGATAATATTTTCGCCACCCAGTTCCACCCCGAGAAAAGCGCCGACCAGGGGCTGGCGCTGTACCGCAATTTCCTGCGCTGGAATCCCTGAACCGACTTTTCCTTTCCCGGATGCGCCCTGCCAGGGTGAATCTTTTTTTTCAACCTCACCAACCGCTTTTCCTTAGCCCAACATGCTCCTCATCCCCGCGATTGACCTCAAGGACGGCCACTGCGTCCGTCTGAAACAAGGCGACATGGACCAGTCCACCATTTTCAGCGAAGACCCGGCGGCCATGGCGCGCAACTGGGTCGACAAGGGCGCGCGCCGCCTGCACCTGGTGGACCTGAACGGCGCCTTCGCGGGCAAGCCCAGGAATGAAGCGGCGATCAAGCGCATCCTGGCCGAGGTCGGCAGCGAAATCGACGTGCAACTGGGCGGCGGCATCCGCGACCTCGACACCATCGAGCGCTACCTGGACGCCGGCCTGCGCTACGTCATCATCGGCACGGCGGCGGTGAAGAATCCGGGATTTTTGCAGGACGCCTGCACGGCGTTCGGCGGCCACATCATCGTCGGGCTCGATGCGAAAGACGGCAAGGTCGCCACCGACGGCTGGAGCAAGCTGACCGGCCATGAAGTGGTCGATCTGGCCAAGAAGTTCCAGGACTACGGCGTCGAATCCATCATCTACACCGACATCGGCCGCGACGGCATGCTCAGCGGCATCAACATGGAAGCCACCGTGAAGCTGGCGCAGGCGCTGACGATCCCGGTGATCGCCTCGGGCGGCCTGTCGAACATGGCCGACATCGAAGCGCTGTGCGCCGTCGAGGACGAAGGCGTGCAGGGCGTGATCTGCGGCCGCTCGATCTACAGCGGCGACCTGGATTTTGAAGCAGCGCAAGCGCGCGCCGACGAGCTGAACGGATGAGTGTTGCCCCCACGGTCGCCCATTGCGTGTGGCTCCCTGCCCCCCGAGGGGGCCACTGCGCCTGCGGCCCGGCGAAGCCGGTTCCGCGGCCCTGGCTTGCT
>JAQGMN010000153.1 GCA_028292345.1 Polaromonas sp.
TGCGGTTCAGCGAACCGGGGCGGCCTCGCCGAATGAAGCGGCGACCGGCATCGGCGGATTGACCGAATCGGCCGCATTGGTGATCACGCGCCGCGCGCCGTTGAAGCGGTTCTGCCAGTAGCTGCCGCCCATGCTTTCCACCCTGACCTCGGCGCCCGCCCTGGGCGCATGGATGAACTTGCCGTTGCCGACATAGATGCCGACGTGGCTGAAGGCGCGCCGCATGGTGTTGAAGAACACCAGGTCACCGGGTTGCAGATCGGTCTGGTCTATTTTCTGGGTGGCTGCCGCCTGCTGCTCGGCCTTGCGCGGCAGCAGCAGTCCGATGCTTTGCTGGTACACCGAAACCACAAAACCGCTGCAGTCAAATCCGGTGTCGGCATCGGTCCCTCCCCATTTATAGGGAACCCCCAGAAAGCCCATGGCATTGACGACCAGCTCGGATGCTTTTTGACCAACGGTATGGCGAACATGGTCGATCTTGGTCAGAAGGCCCCGGTCGGCAAGCAGCCGGTCGATCTCGTCGCTGGAGCTGGCCGGGGTTGCGTGGGCGCCAAAGGTGCAAAGTGCAGCAAAAGCCAGAACGAGTAAAGGGGGAATCATTCGCATGGCGCCGAGCATACTTGACGGACTGGTCCTACGTCAATAAAAATGACTATCCTATTTTCTTTTCTTGTAGTTAAATTTTTTTGTATTTGATTGAAAAATCCGTTTCCACTTTCATGGAGTGTTGGATTTTTGAAAACATCGGTCTGGCAAGGCGCGCTACCGTACCGGCCAGGTCCCCAGGCCAATCCAGGCTTCAGCCTGCAGAGCCTTGAACTATTCCCGACAGACAACGTCACAAAGCCATCAACCCCTTCAAGGAATCAAAAGATGCTTTCAGCGCTGAGCTTGCGGATTCTTCCTGCCGTCATTGCCCTCGTCTCCAGCGCGCTGGCGCCTGGAGCGCAGGCACAACAGGACGTCCGCCCCGACATCGTCGCCTCGGGGCTGCAAAACCCCTGGGCGGTGGCTTTCCTGCCGGACGGGCGATTTCTTGTCACCGAACGCGCCGGCCGCTTGCGCTTGCTGGCCGCCGATGGCGCAACGTCGGCAACCGTGGCCGGACTGCCCGAAATTGCGGCAGGCGGGCAGGGCGGGCTGCTCGACGTGGTGACGGACAGTGACTTTGCCCGCAACCGCATTCTGTATCTCTGCTATTCGGAGCCTGCCGCCACGGGCCGGGCCAACAGCACCGCACTGGCCAGCGCCAGCCTGAGCGCCGACGGCGCGCGGCTGGAAAAATTCAAGGTGCTTTTCAGCCAGAAACCTAAATTTGCCAGTTCGGCCCACTTCGGCTGCCGCATTGTTGAAAGCCGCGCGCCTGGCGCCAATGGCCGGCCCGACGGCAAGCTGTTCCTGACGCTGGGGGACCGGTTTTCCCGCAAGGAGGATGCGCAAAAACTCGACAACCACCACGGCAAGATCGTGCGCATCAACAAGGACGGCTCGGTGCCTGCCGACAATCCCTTTGCCGCCAAGGCGGGCGCATTGCCTGAAATCTGGAGCTATGGCCACCGCAATGCCCAGGGCGCCACGCTCGCCCCCGACGGCACGTTCTGGATGCATGAGCACGGGCCGCAGGGCGGCGATGAAATCAACCTGCCCCGGCCGGGCGTCAACTACGGCTGGCCGGACATCACCTATGGCGAGAACTACGGCGGCGGCCAGATCGGCGAAGGCCTGAGCCGCAGGACCGGAATGGAGCAGCCGCTGCATTACTGGGTTCCGTCGATCGCACCGTCCGGCATGGCTTTTCTGACCAGCGAGCGCTATGGCAAGGCCTGGCAGGGCAACCTGTTTGTCGGGTCGCTGAAGTTTTCCTACCTGGACCGGATTGAACTCTCGGCACCTTTCGGCGGCCAAGTGGTTCGCGAGCACAAGCTGCTGAGCGACGTGGGCGAGCGCATCCGCGATGTGCGCCAAGGCCCCGATGGCTTGCTGTATGTGCTGACCGACAGCAGCAACGGCAAGCTCATCCGGCTGCTGCCCCGGGAGCCCGGCAGGTGAAGGACCGTCTTCGCGGCTGCTGGCCGGGGGCAAGCCGCTAACCTCGCAAGGGATCGTTTCGCGCGCTCACCGAACAGGCGCGCCGTTATCATGCAGGCATGATATCCACCACGCCCTGGCACAGCCGCCTGACCCAGTCGGGTCAGTCTGCCCGGCAGTGGTTCGTCGAATGGTGGCAACTGGTGCATCTGGGCGCCATGATCCTGGTGCTGGCCCTTTCGCCCTCCAGCTACTCCCGCGACAACCGTCTGGTGCTGGGGCGCCATGTGTACACCAGCACGGCGCCCGTGCTGCTGGGGTTTTCATTGCTGGTCGCGCTGGTGACGGTGGTGCTCACCCGCATCGTGGTGGTGACTGCGCTGAGTTACGGCTTGTCGCAATATGCGCTGCAACTGGTGATTCGCGTGCTGGTGCTGGAACTCATTCCCCTGACCGCCGCGCTGTTCGTTGCGCTGCGCTGCACGATTCCCGATGGCGCCGAACTCACTGCCCTGCAGGCCAGCGGCGAACTCGACGACATGCGCCGGCAGGGCGTGGAGCCGATACGCCGCGAGGTGCTGCCGCGCGTGGTCGCGGGCATGTTTGCCGGCATCACGCTGGCCGCGCTGAGCTGCGTGGTGGCGCTGGTCGTGGCCTATGTCGCGGTCTACGGATTCGCCGTGTCGGGGCTGGCCGGCTACACCCGGCTGTTCGGCCAGGTGTTCACGCCGGCCGTCACACTGATCTTTGTGCTCAAGACCGTAATTTTTTGCCTGGCCGTTTCGCTGATCCCGATGGCTTCGGCCCTCTATGGCATGCGCGGCGCCAGTGTCCGCACCAGTGCCGAGATGCGCGGGCTCGTGCGCATGTTCGCCGTGCTGCTGCTGGTTGAAGTGGCTTCGCTGGTGGGCAACTATTACTGACCCTGAGACCCATTTCCCATGAGTTCACCGCCCGAATCGCCCCCGCCGCTGCTGCCGCCTGTCGGCCCTGGTCCCGGGCATCCTGCGCCCTTGCCGGACAGCCGCGCCCCTGAGAACATGGCCAGCCTGGAAATGAAGGCGCGCCTGCTGCTGCTGTTCATGCTGCTGCTGGTCTGCGGCTCGGCGCTGTATGTGCTTTATGCACGCGGCGCATTCGAAAGCACGCAGCGGCTGGTGCTGATGGCCGACGATTCCGAAGGCGTCGTGGTCGGCATGGACATGACCTTTGCCGGCTTTCCGATCGGCCGGGTGCGACGCATCGAGCTGGCCGAGGACGGCAAGGCGCGCATCCTGGTCGATGTGGCGCAAAAGGACGCCCACTGGCTGCGCAGCAGCAGCGTTTTCACGCTCGTCAAGGGGATCGTGGGCGGCCCCAACATCCGCGCCTACACCGGGCTGCTGAACGATCCGCCGCTGCCGGAAGGCGCGGTGCGGACCGTTCTGCAAGGCGATGCCAGCGCCGAAATTCCCAAGGTGATTTCCGCCGCCAAGGACCTGATCGACAACCTCAACAGCCTGACCGGCAGCAGCGGCTCGGTGGGCGCCAGCCTGGCCAACCTGCAGGTCCTGACCGGACGGCTCAACGGACCGGGCGGCGCCCTGACGGTGCTGCTTGGCAGCGAGGCGGAGGCCAAAAAGTTTTCTGCGACGCTGGACCGCACCAATGCGTTGCTGGCCCGGCTCGACGGCATTGCCGCCAAAACCGACGCCCAGGTGTTTGGCGACAAGGGCGTGCTGCCCGAAACCCGCGCCACCGCCCGGCAGCTGAACGCCATGCTGGGCGAGGCGCGCACCAGCCTGCAAAAGGTCGATGCCATTTTGGTCAATGCCCAGGCCATTACGTCCAATGCCAGGGAAGCCACCAGCGACCTGGGCGCCTTGCGCGGCGACGTGGAAGCCAGCCTGCGCAAAGTCGAAGGCCTCGTTTCCGAGATCAACCGCAAATGGCCGTTTGCCCGGGATGCGGAAATGAAACTGCCGTGAAACAGAACTTTCTTTTACCGACGAAACCGGCATTTCTGGCGGCCGCCTTGTGCAGCCTTGCGGCCTGCAGCAGCAGCCCCAAGCCGCCCGAGTGGCAGGTGGAAGCGAAAAGCGCCATGGAGCGTTCCGTTGCCGCTTACCTGGAAGGCAACCGCCGCGTGGAAGCCGCCGAACTGGCGCGGGCGCGCAGCCAGCTGTCGCGCACCGGCCGGCCCGACCTGCTGGCCACCGCCGAACTGCTGCATTGCGCCAGCCGCGTGGCCAGCCTGGTGTTCGAGCCGTGCGCGGGTTTCGAGCCGCTCCGGGCCGACGCGACACCTTCCCAGCGCGCCTATGCCGACTATTTGACTGGCCAGGCGCAGGCCCACAGCATTGCCTTGCTGCCGCCAGCCCAGCGCGCCGCGGCGGCGGGCGATACCGGCGCGCTCCAGGGCATCGCCGATCCCCTGTCGCAACTTCTGGCGGCGGGCGTGCTGCTGCAGACCGGCCGCGCCAGCCCGGCCGTGGTGGCGCTGGCGATCGACACGGCCTCCGCCCAGGGCTGGCGGCGTCCCCTGCTGGCCTGGCTGGGCGTGCAGCTCCAGCGGGCAGAGCAGGGCGGCGATGCGCCAGAGGCGTTGCGCCTCCAGCGGCGCATGGCCATCGTGCAGGGCCCCGATGCGGCCGTGAAAGAACCTCGAAAGGATGAAAAATGAGCTACACCCTCAAACTTTATGCTTACGAAGACGCCAGCCCGCAGCAACTGCAGGCCGCCGAGCAGCGTTTTCGCAAGGCCCTGGACGAATCGCTGGGCGATGCCAGCCTGGTCGCGCCGGTGTATGCCGCCTATCGCCGGATGGTGGCGGTCTACGGCGAGCAGCCGACGCCAGAGGTGCTGTCGCCCGAAGAGCTCGAAATCTTCAACCAGTGGCAAGCGGCCGAAGCAGCCGCCTTGACCGCCGCCCTGGGGCCGGACCGCTACATGGGGGAGGCGCAGTTCGAGATAGGCGCCTGACCGGGCGGGCGAGTGTTCATCCATTGGAAAGCAACGTTTTCAGCATCAAACAGGCCTTTGGCGCAGATGGGGCAAGCGCAGGCAGCTATTCATTCAGTAGCAAAGTTTGGCCGTCCTTCCTCAGGCTCCGCCGCGATGCGTGTTCTGCTTGAAATTTGAAACCAGCCGCAACAATTTGCAGGGATGGGGCGGGCCGTTGTGCCGGCGCCAACGGCTGAACCGCCTGGTGGACGGCCGCATCCGCTGCACTTTTTGATGTCGGTGCCCGTGCTCCGGTAAAGTCATTGGATACGTCCACTCCCGGTATTCAGGCTGACAGTAAAATCCGTGCCCCTCTCCCGTTTCCCTTGTAAATGCTCTTTAGCGGCATGATTTTTGACCTGAGTGATTGCGCCTTGACTGACTCCCAACCCACCCCATCCGGTTCCGACGACGAATCTTCTTCATTCGACCCCGCCAAGATCCAGGAGCCGCGTCTGTGGAGCGGCGATGGCTGGACCGCCAGGGTGATCAAGAACGAGGACGACGACGGCTGGGCCGTGGCGATGACCAGGGACGGGGCATCCGAGCCCGCGCTGGTCGGCCCCTGGACCATGGGCCGCGACAAAAAAAACCCCAAGCCGCTGGACGTCAATGCCTTCAACACCCTGGTCAAGACTGCTTCGGAGTTCGTGCGCCGGCAGGAGCAGCAACTGCACGCCGCGCTGCACCAGCGCATCACGGTGACGGCCCATGCAGCGCGGATCACCGTGTCGCTCGACATCGTTCCCGATGAAGACCATCCCTACGCGCTGCTGAGCGCCCACGATGAAACCGGCGAACCGCTGGCCGAAGTGCGGGTGGCTTCTTCGTTCAAATTGAACCGGACCAGCGCGGTGGCCTGGGCGGAAGGCGGCTTTGGCAAGCCGGCCGGGCGATGAGCGCCACGCTGGAGCCGGCGGCGCCCGCAGCCGCCTGCGGCATCGACTTCGGCACATCCAACTCCACCGCCGGCTGGAGCCGCCCGGGCCGGCACGCCTTGCTGGCGCTGGAAGACGGCAAGCTGACGCTGCCTTCGGTGATCTTTTTCCATGCCGAGGACGCGCACGTCAGCTATGGCCGCGCCGCACTGGCCGACTACCTCGAAGGCCATGAAGGCCGGATGATGCGGTCGCTCAAAAGCCTGCTCGGCACGTCGATGATGGACGAACACACCGAAGTGGCAGGCCGCGCCGTGCCATTCCGGGTGCTGCTGGCCCGGTTCATCGGCGAACTCAAGCGCCGAGCCGAAGGGGCGGCAGGCCAGGATTTCACCCGCGCGGTGCTGGGCCGGCCGGTGTTTTTTGTCGATGACGACGCGGCGGCCGACCAGCGCGCCCAGGACACGCTGGAAGACATTGCCCGCCGGGCCGGCCTGCGCGACATCGCCTTCCAGTACGAGCCCATCGCGGCCGCGTTTGACTACGAGTCGCAGATCGCGCGCGAGGAACTGGTGCTGGTGGTGGACATTGGCGGCGGCACGTCCGACTTCACGCTGATCCGGGTCGGCCCCGAGCGCGCGAAGCGGGTCGAGCGGCGGGACGACATTCTGGCCACCAGCGGCGTGCACATTGGCGGCACCGATTTCGACAAGGCCCTGAGCCTGGCCTGCATGATGCCGAGGCTGGGGCTGGGCAGCCTGCTCAAAAGCGGGCGCGAAATGCCGTCGAGCCACTATTTCAACCTGGCGACCTGGCACACCATCAACCTGGCCTATACCAAGAAAGCCTGGGCGCAAATCGCCGAACTGCACCGCGATGCGGCGGACCGGCCCAAACTCGAACGGCTGCAAAACCTGGTCAGGGAACGCGCCGGCCACTGGCTGGCGCTGCAGGTCGAAGACGCCAAGATTTCGCTGTCGAACGCCGATGCGGCGCGGATCGACATCGGGCGGATTTCGGCCGGTGACACCGTGACCCTGCACCGGGCCGAACTGGACCGGGCGATTGACGGGCTGGTGAACGCGGTCGAACAGACGGTGGCCCGGCTGCTGAGTGACGCGGGCATCACCGCCGCCGGCATCGACACGGTGTTCTTCACCGGCGGCTCCAGCGGCGTTCCCCTGCTGCGCGAACGGGTGCTGGCGCTGACGCCGCAGGCGCGGTGCGTCGAAGGCGACCTGTTCGGCAGCATCGGCGCCGGCCTGGCGCTCGATGCGCTGCGAAAGTTCGCCTGAAGGCCTGGGTTACTGGCCGCGCTGGGCCAGCCAGGCTTCGAGTTCCTCGGAGCCGCCGATTTTCTGGCCGCCGCAGAACACCTGAGGCGCGGTGCCTGCGCCGGAAACCGCGTACAGGCTGCGCGAGGTGATGCCGTGGCCCAGCGAGATTTCCTCGAAACGCAGGCCTGCCTCCCGCAGCAGCGACTTGGCCTTGGCGCAAAACGGGCAGCCGGGCTTGGTGAACATGGTGATCGGCTCGGGGGCCCTGGCGCCCGGGGCGAGGTAATCGAGCATGGTGTCGGCATCGGACACCTCGAACGGGTCGCCTTCCTTTTCAGGCTCGATGAACATTTTGTCAATGATGCCGTTTTTGACCAGCATCGAATAGCGCCATGAGCGCTTGCCGAATCCGAGGTTGCTCTTGTCCACCAGCAGGCCCATGCCTTCGGTGAATTCGCCATTGCCGTCGGGAATCAGCGTGAGGTTTTCCGCTTCCTGCGCCTGTCCCCATTCGTTCATCACGAAGGCGTCGTTGACCGACATGCACACCACGTCATCGACGCCATGCGCCTTGAAGGTGTTGGCCAGTTCGTTGTAGCGCGGCAGATGCGTGGACGAGCAGGTCGGCGTGTAGGCGCCCGGCAGCGAGAACACCACGACGGTCTTGCCGTCGAACAGGTCGGCGCTGGTGATTTCAACCCACTTGTCGTTCTTGCGGGTCTTGAAGGTGGCTTGGGGGACGTGTTGTCCTTCCTTGTTGGGCAGCATGGTGATCCTTGGTTG
>JAQGMN010000184.1 GCA_028292345.1 Polaromonas sp.
TCGAACGGCGCCTGCAGCAGTGTCAGCAAGGTATCGACCTGGGAAAAGTCTTTTAGTTTCGCCGCCTGGATGGCTTCTTCGCCCAGGTGGTTGCGAAGCACGTATTTGGGATTGCTTTTCAGCATCAAATCGGCCCTTTGCGCAGTATCCACGGGCGCCAGGCGCTCTGAATACTGTAGCGCCCAGGCATTGAAGGACTCCAGGTCGAAAAACAGGTCGCGCACCGGCTCATGGCCGCTTTGCGCTGTGAAGCCGCACAGCCGGCGCCAGAAGATCGTGTAGTCCACCTTGTTGCTGGCCAGCAGCCGGAAGGTGTGTTCAATCAGTTCGGTATCGCCTTCCTGCGCGTCGGGCAAGCCCAGCTTGGCGCGCATGCGGGCCTGCAGGGCTTCGGGAAACACGGTCTTGTACGACTCCAGCGCGGCCAGCGCGTCTTCCTGGTTGTCGATGAGCGGCAGCAGGGCCTGGCCCAGGCAGAACAGGTTCCAGTAGGCCATGTTGGGCTGCTTGTTGTAGGCATAGCGGCCCTGTTCGTCCGAATGGTTGCAGATGTGGCCGGGGTCGAAGGCATCAAGGAACTGGAACGGGCCGTAGTCGATCGTCAGCCCCAGGATGCTCATGTTGTCGGTGTTCATCACGCCATGGCAAAAGCCGACGGCCTGCCAGGCGGCCATCATGCGCGCGGTGCGTTCGCTGACCGCCTGCAGAAAGGCCGCATACGGCTGCTTCGCTTCACGGCATTCAGGATAAAAGCGGTCGATGACGTAATCGGCCAGCGCTTTCAGCTGGACATGCTGGTTGCGGTAGCTGAAATGCTCGAAATGCCCGAATCGGATGAAGCTGGGCGCGGTGCGGGTCACGACGGCGGCACTTTCGATTTCCTCGCGCCGCACCGGCGCGTCGGAACCGGTCACGCACAGCGCGCGGGTGGTGGGAATGCCCAGGCCGTGCATGGCTTCCGAGCACAAAAATTCGCGGATCGAACTGCGCAGCACGGCCCGGCCATCGCCCATGCGCGAATACGGCGTCTTGCCCGCGCCCTTGAGCTGGATTTCCTGCGGCCCGCCGGGCGTCTGCATTTCGCCCAGCAGGATGGCCCGGCCATCGCCCAGCTGCCCTGCCCAGACGCCGAACTGGTGGCCGCTGTAGACGCTGGCCAGCGGCCGGCTGCCGGGCAATAGCTGGTTGCCAGTGAGGGCGGCCAGCGTGTCGGCCGACTCAAACCACTGGTTATGCAGCCCCAGTTCACGCGCCAATGCGCGGTTGCGACCGACCCAATAGGGCGACGGCAGGGGGCGCGGCTCCAGTTCAGTGTAGAAATCCGGGCCCAGTTCGGCAAACGAATGGGTCCATGGAAGCTCCGGCGCAGAAGGTGCCTGCAGCGTTGCTGAGGGAGTGTCAAAGGCATTGCTCATGACATGATTGTGATGTAGGGCAAGCAGCCCTGTGCAGCAAGGGGTAAGTGTTGTGTCTTGCGTTGTGCGCTGTCGCCAAGGTGGCCTGAGTACGGACTTTCCCGAAGCGGGACGGCAAAAGCGGCCTGTACCATGCAGCGCGGGACACACGATTTTCATGCCATGCCCGGCCGGGCGATAAAAAAGGACGCAGACGATGTTAGGTTTAATGCAGGACCAGCCCTTGCTGATTTCATCCCTGATCGAATTCGCCGCGCGCCACCATGGCGATGCCGAAATCGTCTCTCGCCGGGTCGAGGGCGACCTCCACCGCTACACCTACCGGGAAGCCGCCCGGCGCTCGCGCCAGGTGGCCCATGCGCTCGATGCGCTGGGGCTGGCCTTCAGCGACCGCGCCGCCACGCTGGCCTGGAACGGCTACCGGCACTTCGAGCTGTACTACGGCGTGAGCGGCTCGGGCCGGGTGCTGCACACCATCAATCCGCGCCTTCACCCGGAGCAGATCGCCTGGATAGCGAACCATGCCGAGGACCAGGTGCTGTGCTTCGACCTGAGCTTCCTGCCGCTGGTGCAGGCGGTGCATGCCAAGTGCACCACCATCCGGCACTACATTGCGCTGTGCGACGCCGACAAACTCCCCGCGGACTCCGGCATTCCCGGCCTGCAAAGCTATGAAAGCTGGATGGGCGGGCAGCCGGGCGAGTACGAATGGCCGACCTTTGACGAAAACACCGCGTCGAGCATGTGCTACACCAGCGGCACCACCGGCCACCCGAAAGCCGCGCTGTACAGCCACCGCTCCAGCACGCTGCATGCCTATGCGGCGGCCCTGCCCGATGTGATGAGCGTTTCGGCGCGCGATGCCATCCTGCCGGTGGTGCCGATGTTCCATGTCAATGCCTGGGGCATTCCGTATTCGGCGGCGCTGACCGGCGCCAAGCTGGTGTTCCCCGGCCCGGCGCTGGACGGCAAGTCGGTGTACGAGCTGATCGAGGCCGAGAAGGTCACTTACGCCGCCGGCGTGCCGACCGTCTGGCAGATGCTGCTGACGCACATGAAGCCGGCCGGGCTGCGCTTTTCCACCCTGCGCCGCACGGTGATCGGCGGCTCGGCCTGTCCGCCCGCCATGATCCGGGCGTTCAACGACGACTATGGCGTGGAAGTGCTGCATGCCTGGGGCATGACCGAGATGAGCCCGCTGGGAACGCTGTGCACCCTGAAGAACAAGCATGACAGCCTGAGCGAAGAAGAAAAAATGAAGATCCGCCTCAAGCAGGGCCGGGCGATCTACGGCGTGGACATGAAGATCGTCGACGGCTCGGGCAGGGAGCTGCCCTGGGACGGCCGGGCCTATGGCGACCTGATGGTCAGGGGGCCGTGGATCATCCGCGGCTACTACAAGGGCGAAAGCGACCCCCTGGTGGACGGCTGGTTCCCGACCGGCGACGTGGCCACCATCGATGCCGACGGCTACATGCAGATCACCGACCGCAGCAAGGACGTGATCAAGTCGGGCGGCGAATGGATCAGTTCGATCGACATCGAGAACATCGCGGTAGCGCATCCGGCGGTGCTGATGGCCGCATGCATCGGCATGGCGCATCCGAAGTGGGACGAGCGGCCGATCATCGCGGTGGTCAAAAAGCCCGGTATGGAGGTCAGCCGCGAGGAACTGCTGGCGTTCTACGAAGGCAAGACCGCGAAATGGCAGATTCCCGACGACGTGGTGTTCGTCGATGCGATTCCGCTGGGCGCCACCGGCAAGATGCTCAAGACCCGGCTGCGCGAGTTGCTCAAGGATTACCGGCTGCCGCAGGCTTGAATTCATCACGAAAAGTGGCTTATCCGCTCATGGGACGGGCGAAATCAGCTATCAATCGCATAGCATGGCACAGCAATGCTTGGGAAGCCGCGTACCAGCCAGGGCCGCGGAACTGGCTTTGCCAGGCCGCAGGCGCAGCGGCCCCCACGGGGGGCAGCGCAGTACGCGAAGCGACAAGCGTGGGGGCCACATCCACAGTCACGCTAGCGACATCCGATAGGGGATTCCCTGACAAACGGATGTTTCTTTTCCCCTAACCTTTGCCCGTGACCCGTTCAGTTTGCTCGCAGTTCCATAACCATTCAGGAGACAAGGGATGACAACCCAGCGCTTTTTTGTTCGCCGGCATGTGGCGATGGCCGTCGCCGCATCGGCCCTGCTGTATTCGGGCTTGAGCCTGGCCCAGGCACCGGCCCCGGCCAGGGCGGCTGCGCCGGCGGCGGGCGCGGTCAACCTGAACCAGACAGTGAAAATCGCCTGGCTCGACCCCTTGTCCGGCCTGATGGCGGCGGTCGGCACCAACCAGCTCAAGAGCTTCCAGTTCCTGGCCGAGCGTTTCAGCCAGAAGAACAAGGCCGGCGTGAAGTTCGAGATCATCGGCATCGACAACAAGCTCAGCCCGCAGGAAACCACCAACGCGCTGAAGTCGGCCATTGACCAGGGCGCGCGCTATGTCGTGCAGGGCAACGGCTCCGGTCCGGCGCTGGCGATCATCGACGCGCTGTCCAAGTACAACGAGCGCAACCCGGGCAAGGAAGTGGTGTACCTCAACTACGCCGCCGTCGACCCGGACCTGACCAACAGCAAGTGCGACTACTGGCATTTCCGCCTGGACGCCGACACCTCGATGAAAATGGAAGCGCTGACCGCCTTCATGAAGGACCAGGCCGACATCAAGAAGGTCTACCTGATCAACCAGAACTATTCGCACGGCCAGCAGGTGTCCAAGTTTGCCAAGGCCAATCTGGCCACCAAGCGGCCCGACGTCCAGATCGTCGGCGACGACCTGCATCCGCTGGCGCAGGTGCGCGATTTCGCGCCCTATGTGGCCAAGATCAAGCAGTCGGGCGCCGACACCGTCATCACCGGCAACTGGGGCTCGGACCTGTCGCTGCTGGTCAAGGCCGCCAACGAGGCGGGGCTGGGCAATGTCAAGTTCTACACCTACTACGGCGGCGTCACCGGAACGCCGACCGCGCTGGGCGCCGCCTCGGACGGACGCGTCTACATGGTGTCGTACAACCACCTGAACATGGGCGGCGACATTCAGCAACTGCAGGCCGACTACAAGAAGAAGTTCAACGACGACTTCTACACCGGAGCGGTTTTCCATGCCTTCACCATCCTGACCGAAGCCATGGCCCAGGCCAAGTCGACCGAGCCGGCGCTGGTGGCCAAAACCATGGAAGGCCTGCGCTTCAAGAGCTTCAATGGCGACGTCGAAATGCGCAAGACCGACCACCAGCTGCAGCAGGGCCTGTTTGTCAACCGATGGGAAAAAGCCGGCGGCAAGAATGCCTATGACGCAGAGAACACCGGCTACACCTTTGTGCCGGTGAAATATTACGAAGCCTATGTGGCCAGCACGCCGACCTCGTGCCAGATGAAGCGGCCTTCCTGACAAGGGCCCTCTTACAGGCGCTGACAGGCCGGCTTTCATCCTCCAAGGCCCGATAAGCTCGGGCCTTTTCATTTATTTTCCGGGCACGACACGATGAATCTGGAGTTCTTCACCATCTCCATGCTCAATGGACTGAGCTACGGGCTGCTGCTGTTCATGCTCAGTTCGGGCCTGACGCTGATCTTCAGCATGATGGGCGTGCTCAATTTCGCCCATGCCTCGTTCTACATGGTGGGCGCCTACATTGCCTACAGCACCTCGCAGGTGATTGGTTTCTGGTGGTCGTTGCTGGTGGCGCCGCTGCTGGTGTTTGCGATGGGCGCGGCCTTTGAACGCTTTTGCCTGCGCAAGGTCCACAAGTTCGGCCATGTGCCCGAACTGCTGGTGACCTTCGGCCTGTCCTACCTCTTGCTCGAACTGGTGCAGCTGGTCTGGGGCCGGGCGGCGGTCAACTACGTGCTGCCCGAAGGCTTGCAGGGGCCGCTGTTCACCGTGTTCGGCACCAACTTTCCCAAGTCGCGCGCCTTCATCATGTTCATCTCGCTCGCCATGCTCGCCGGCATCTGGCTGCTGCTGACGCGCACCCGCATCGGCCTGGTGATCCAGGCGGCCCTGACGCACCCCGAGACGGTGGAAGCCCTGGGCCACAACGTTCCCCGGGTGTTCATGCTGGTGTTCGGCGGCGGCGCGGCGCTGGCGGGTCTGGCCGGCGTGGTCGGCGGCAACACCTTCATCACCGAGCCCGCCATGGCCGGTTCGGTGGGCGCGATCATCTTCGTGGTGGTGGTCGTCGGCGGCATGGGCTCGCTCAGCGGCGCGTTTCTCGCGTCGATCCTGATCGGTCTGATCCAGACATTTGCCGTGGCCATGGACCAGTCGCTCATGACGCTGCTGGGCCATTTCAATTTCGCGGTCACGCACGAGACTTTCGGCTATCCGCTGCTCAAGCTCACCATTTCGCAGGTCGCGCCCATCTTGCCGTTTCTGTTCCTGGTGCTGATCCTGATCTTCCGGCCCAAGGGTCTTCTGGGCAACCGCGAAGGTTGAGGACTTGAGGCCATCACCCATGACAAGCATTTCCACTTCCTCCCCTTCTTCTGGCAGCACTGGTCTTGCTGCTGCACCTGCCAGGCCCGTCAACATCGGCCGCTGGGTCGTCTGGACGCTGTACGCGCTGCTGCTGATCGCCGCGCCGCTGCTGTTCAGGAGCAGCCTGGCGCTGACGATGCTGTCGCAGGCCGGCTACCTCATCATCATCTGCCTGAGCTACAACATCCTGCTGGGGCAGGGCGGCATGCTGAGTTTTGGCCATGCGGTGTATGCCGGGCTGGGCTCGTTCCTGGCGATCCATGCGATGAACCTGGCGGCCAAGGGGACTTTTTACATTCCGCTTTCACTCATTCCGCTGGTCGGCGGACTGTCGGGGCTGTTCTTCGCCGCGCTGCTGGGCTATGTGACCACCAGGAAAGCCGGCACCACCTTTGCCATGATCACGCTGGGCGTGGGCGAACTGGTGTTTGCCATGTCGCTGATGTTTCCGGAATTCTTTGGCGGCGAAGGCGGCATCACCACGAACCGCTCCTACGGCAAGCCCTTCATGGGCATCACCTTCGGGCCGCAGCTCCAGGTGTACTACCTGATCGCGGCGTACTGCTTCGTCTGCACCGCCGCCATGTTCGCCTTCACCCGCACGCCGCTCGGCCGCATTTTGAACGCGGTGCGCGACAACCCCGAGCGGGTCGAATTCGTCGGCTACAACACCCAGCGCGTGCGCTACTACGCCTTCATCATCGCCGGCTTCTTTGCCGGCATCGGCGGCGGACTGGCGGCGATCAATTCGGAAATCGTCACCGCCGAGGTGGTCAGCGGCGTGCGCTCGGGCAGCCTGCTGCTGTTCACCTTCCTGGGCGGCGCCACCTTTTTCTTCGGGCCGATCATCGGCGCTGGTCTGCTGGTGCTGGCGCTGATCCTGCTGTCCGAGCTGACGATGGCCTGGCTGCTGTATGTCGGCCTGATCTTTTTGTTCATGGTGATGTACGCGCCCGGCGGCCTGGCCAGCCTGATCATGATGAACCTGCGGCTCGCTTCGTTCGGCAAGCTCAAGGCGCTGTGGCCGGGCTACCTGGCGCTGGCCGTCACCGCCTTCGCCACGCTGATGGGCGCCGCCGCCATGGTCGAGATGGTCTACCACCTGCAGCTCAACGCAGCGGTCGGGCCGGAACTGAAGTTCATGGGCCTGATGCTCAACGCCACCCAGCCGATCACCTGGCTGGCGGCGGCTGTCGTTTTCCTGGTGGGCCTGGGACTGTTCGAAATGGCGCGCCGGAATTTCCGCAGGCAATGGAGCCGCATCCAGGACGAGATTGAAACCGAGATCAAGCGCCGGGAGCTGCTATGAAAATTGACAGTGCTCCGCACGCCAGTCCTGCGCTGGAGCTTAAAAACCTTCGAAAAAGCTTCGGCAGGACCGACATCATTCGCGGCGTCAACCTGGCCGTGAACCCCGGCGAGCGGGTGGCCATCATCGGACCGAACGGCGCCGGCAAGTCCACGCTGTTCAACCTGATCAGCGGGCGCTTCGAGCCCAGCAGCGGCGACGTGCTGCTGAACGGCCAGCGCATCAACGGCAAGAAGCCTTTCGAAATCAACCGGCTCGGCCTGTCGCGCAGTTTCCAGATCACCAACATCTTTCCCAAGCTCAGCGTGTTCGAAAACCTGCGCTGCGGCGTGCTGTGGAGCCTGGGCTACAAGTACACCTTCCTCAAGTTCCTGGCCAACCTGGACGATGCCAATGCCCGCGCCGCCGAACTGATGGCCATGATCAAGCTCGACAAGAAGCGCGATGTGCTGGCGACCAACCTGACCTATGCCGAGCAGCGCGCGCTCGAAATCGGCATCACGATTGCCGGCGGCGCCGGGGTCATCCTGCTGGACGAGCCGACCGCCGGCATGAGCCGGTCGGAAACCAGCCGCTTCATCAGCCTGATCAAGGACGTCACGGTGGGCAAGACGCTGCTCACGGTCGAGCACGACATGGGCGTGGTCTTCGGCCTGGCCGACAAGATCGCCGTGGTGGTCTATGGGGAAATCATTGCCTACGACGTGCCCGAAGCGGTGCGCGCCGACCAGCGGGTGCAGGAAGCCTACCTGGGCTCGTCGGTGGCAGATGCGCAAGGGCAGGGACATTGAATATGAATCACGACACCTCGGGCGACTCGCCCATTGCTCCCCTGCTCAAACTGACCGACCTGCATGCCTTTTATGGCAAGGGCCATGTCCTGCACGGCGTGTCGTTCGAGGTCCGGACCGGTGAAATCGTGGCCTTGCTCGGCCGCAACGGCTCGGGCCGCTCGACCACCGCCAAGGCCATCATGGGGCTGGTCGATTGCCAAGGCTCCATCCTCTGGAAAAACGCGGAAATCATGGGCAGGAAAGCCTACCAGATCGCCCACCTCGGCCTGGGCTACGTGCCCGAGAACCGCGACATTTTTCCGAAGCTCACGGTGCACCAGAACCTGCTGCTCGGCCAGAAGGGATCGGGCAAGGGCTCGCGCTGGTCGTTCGAGGACATGTACACGCTTTTTCCCCGGCTGCGCGAGCGCCAGCACACCGAGGCCGGCGTGCTGTCGGGCGGCGAGCAGCAGATGCTCACGCTGTGCCGCACGCTGATGGGCGACCCGGACCTGATCATCATCGACGAGCCGACCGAGGGTCTGGCGCCCAAGATCGTCGAACTGGTCGGCCAGTACCTGCAAACCCTCAAGGCCAAGGGCATTTCGGTGTTGCTGATCGAGCAGAAACTGACGATTGCGATGGCCATTTCGGACCGGGCGCTGGTCATGGGCCACGGCAGTATCGTGTTCGACGGCACGCCGGGTAGCCTGCGCGCCGATGCCGACATCCGAAAGGAGTGGCTGGAGGTGTAACAAGCTGGCGGGTTTGTCACGACAGGGACTAAAACCGGGTAAACCCGCATCCTTCGCGCTTGGTGGTCCCCGCAAGCCTCCCTACAATGGAAAAAGAACGGTCGTACTATTTTTACCGAAATTGCCAGGCGCCTGCACCGGGCCATCGCCACCTGAAACGTCAACACTGAAACTTCAATCAAGGAAAGAACCAACCATGACAACCCTCTACGAAGTTCACGGCTCGGTGGCGCTGATCACCCTGAGCAATCCGCCGGTCAACGGCCTGGGCCATGCCACGCGGCTGAGCATCACGGACAAATTGCAAAAGGCCAACGACGACGACGCCGTCAAGTCCATCGTCATCACCGGCGCGGGCAAGGCGTTTTCGGGCGGCGCCGACATCAACGAATTCGGTTCGCCCAAGGCGGTTCAGGAACCCAACCTGCTCAGCGTGATCCTGGCGCTGGAAAACTCGTCCAAGCCGGTGGTGGCCGCGATCCATTCGGTCTGCATGGGCGGCGGGCTGGAGCTCGCCCTGGGCTGCCATTACCGGATTGCCGCGCCCGGCTGCAGCGTGGCCCTGCCTGAAGTCAAGCTCGGCCTGCTGCCGGGCGCGGGCGGCACCCAGCGTTTGCCGCGCGCCCTGGGCGTCGAGCCGGCGCTGAACATGATCGTCAGTGGCGAGCCGGTCAAGAGCGAAATGCTGGCGCAAATCCCGGGCCAGAAGCTGTTCGACAAAATGGCGTCTTCGCCGGAAACGCTGGCCGATGAGGCGTTTGCCTTTGCACAGGCGATTGCCGACACGCGCCCCCTGCCGCTGGTGCGCGACCTGCCGTGCAGGCACCGCAACGGCGATGCCTATTTCCAGTTCGCGCGCAACATGGTCAAGGGCATGGCGAAGAATTTTCCGGCGCCGCTCAAGTGCGTCGATGCCGTCGAAGCGGCGACCAAGCAGAAATTCGACGAAGGCATGCGCATCGAACGCGAGTTCTTCACCAACCTGATGTTCACCCCTGAAAGCCGCGCGCTGCGCCATATCTTCATGGCCGAGCGCGCTGCCTCCAAGATTCCCGACGTGCCGGCTGACACGCCAAAGCGCGACATCCGCTCGATTGCCGTCATCGGCGCCGGCACCATGGGCGGGGGCATCGCGATGAATTTCCTGAACGCCGGCATTCCGGTCAAGATGCTGGAAATGAAGCCCGAAGCGCTGGACCGCGGCATCGCCACCATGCGCAAGAACTACGAATCGCAGGTCAAAAAGGGCAAGCTGACCCAGGACAAGTACGAGCAGCGCATGGGCCTGCTCAGCACCACGCTGAGCTACGACGACCTGTCCGGCGCCGACATGGTGATCGAGGCCGTGTTCGAGGACATGGGCGTGAAGGAAACCGTCTTCAAGGAACTCGACCGCGTGATGAAGCCCGGCGCCATCCTGGCGTCGAACACCTCGACGCTTGACCTGAACCAGATCGCAGCGTTCACCAGGCGCCCCGAGGATGTGGTGGGCCTGCATTTCTTCAGCCCGGCCAACATCATGAAACTGCTCGAAGTGGTGCGCGGCGACAAGACCGCCAAGGACGTCATGGCCACGGTCATGGGCGTCGCCAAGACCATCCGCAAGACGGCGGTGGTGTCGGGCGTGTGCGACGGATTCATCGGCAACCGCATGATCGAGCAGTACGGCCGGCAGGGCGGCTTTTTGCTCGACGAGGGCTGCACGCCCGCGCAGGTGGACAAGGCGATCGAGAAATTCGGCTTTGCCATGGGGCCGTTCCGCATGGGCGACCTGGCCGGCAACGACATCGGCTGGGCGATCCGCAAGCGCCGCTACCAGGAAAAACCAGGCATGAAGTACAGCAAGACCGCCGACCTGCTGTGCGAGAAGGGCCGCTTCGGCCAGAAGACCGGCGCCGGCTGGTACGACTACGTGGCTGGCAAGCGCGACGCCATTCCGAACAAGGAAGTCGTCCAGATGATCGAGGACCACCGCCAGTCGCTGGGCATCACGCCGCGCAAGATTTCCGACGAGGAAATCGTCCAGCGGCTGGTGTATGCGCTGGTCAACGAAGGCGCGCACATTCTGGAGGAAGGCATTGCGTCGAAGGCCAGCGACATCGACATGGTGTATTTGATGGGCTACGGCTTCCCGATCCACCGGGGCGGCCCGATGCTGTATGCCGACCAGGTGGGTCTCTTCAACGTGGTGCAGGCGATGAAGCGCTTTGCCAAAAACCCGCTGGACGATGCCGGCTTCTGGCAGCCCGCGCCGCTGCTGGCACGGCTGGCCGCCGAAGGCAAGACCTTCAACTGATCCGCTGTTCCTCACGCCAAGCCCCCATTTCCGGAGATTTCCATGACCTCAGCTGTAATCGTTTCCACCGCCCGCACCCCCCTGGCCAAGAGCTGGAAGGGCGCCTTCAACATGACCCACGGCGCCACGCTGGGCGGCCATGCCGTGCAGCATGCCATTTCGCGCGCCGGCATCGACGCGGCCGAAGTCGATGACGTCATCATCGGCTGCGCCAACCCCGAAGGCGCCACCGGCGCCAACATCGCCCGGCAGATCGCCCTGCGCGCCGGCTGCCCGGTCGGCGTCTCGGGCATGACCGTCAACCGCTTTTGCTCGTCCGGCCTGCAGGCGATTGCGCTGGCATCGCAGCGCATCATCGCCGGCGAGGCCGACATTTTTGTCGCAGGCGGCGTGGAAAGCATTTCCTGCGTCCAGCAGGAAATGAACACCCACATGCTGCGCGAGGACTGGCTGGCCAAGAACAAGCCCGAGATCTACTGGAACATGCTGCAAACCGCCGAGCAGGTCGCCAAGCGCTAT
>JAQGMN010000197.1 GCA_028292345.1 Polaromonas sp.
CGGTCCACCTCGCGCTTGCCTTCCCGGTCCTTGATGGTGTCGCGCTTGTCGTGCTCGGCCTTGCCCTTGGCCAGGCCGATCTCGCACTTCACCTTGCCCGCTTTCCAGTGCATGTTCAGCGGCACCAGGGTGAAACCCTTCTGCTCGGTCTTGCCGATCAGACGGCGAATCTCGTCCTTGTGCATCAGGAGCTTCTTGGTGCGCACCGAGTCGGGCCGTATGTGGGTTGACGCGGTGCCCAGCGGGTTGATCTGGCAGCCGATGATGAACAGCTCTCCGCCCCTGATCACCACATAGCCGTCGGTGAGCTGCACCTTGCCTTCGCGCACCGACTTGACTTCCCAGCCTTCGAGCACCATGCCGGCTTCGAACCGCTCTTCGATGTGGTAATTGAACGTGGCCTTCTTGTTGTCGGCAATGCGCACGGCCGCAGCGGCGGCTTTGGGAGAAAGATTCGCTGCTGGTTTGCCGACCGGTTTTCCTGATGAGGCCGCGGCTGGTTTTTTGGAGGAATTTGCTTCTTTGGTGACCATGGCTAAGATTGTTGAGCTGGGGGGCGAAGCAGCACTTGTGGCTCATACAATTGCCCCCAGCCTTAGATTGTATGAAAACCGTTCACAAGTCCGTTCTTATCTGGTACAGCCCCGCCGAAATGTTCGCGCTGGTGACCGATGTGGTCAGCTACCCCCAATTTTTGCCCTGGTGCGACCGTGCTTCGGTGGAAGAGGAATCGGCTCAGGGCATGGTGGCCAAGGTCGGCATTTCCTTTGCCGGCATCCGGCAAAGCTTCACCACGCGCAACCGGCATGAACCGGACCAGAAGGTCAGTCTCAAACTGGTGAACGGTCCTTTTTCAAGGCTGGAGGGCGACTGGAATTTTCTTCCGTTGGGCGACGGCAGCCAGCGCGCATGCAAGGTCGAGTTCACCCTGTGCTATGACTTTGACAATGGAACACTGGCGGCGCTGGTCGGCCCGGTGTTCGACAAAATCGCCGGCTCCCTGGTGGACGCCTTCGTCAAGCGGGCTTCGCATGTCTATGGCGACGCGTGAACCCTCCAAAGATGGCGTACGCCTGAACATCACGCTGGTTTATTCACCTGCCCCGCGCGAGGTGAGGGAATGGACGCTTGCGCTTTCGCCCGGCGCCACCGTCAGCCAGGCGCTTACAGAGTGCGGCATCCTTGAGGAATATCCGGCGCTTGAAAAAAACTGCCTGCTGGCTGGCATTTATGGGCAAAGAATCCGGCTTGACCATCTGCTGGCAGATCGGGACCGCATAGAAATCTACCGGCCGTTGCGTGTGGATCCGAAAACAGCCCGGCGCGAGCGTTTTGACGGCCAGGGGGCCAAAAGCGCAGGGCTGTTCACCAAAAAAAGGCCTGGCGCAAAAGCCGGTTATTGATCCGGCACCTGCAAATGCGTTATTTGGCGCAGTCGCTTTCGGCAATGGCCTGGAGGCGCCTGGTTTCTGCAGACCGGGCGGTGTCGTCCATGAATTCGCGTTCGCCCTTTGCATTGGTGAGCGCAATGCGCACGCCGGACGCCAGAGTTGCCTGGCCTTTTTTCGCGCGTTCGCAGTTGTCCGCCTTGGCCTTGGCGAATTTTTCCGCCTCTGACTGTTTTTTGCTTTCCTCCAGCGCATCGGCCTGCTTCTTGCGCGCTTCGAGTTCCGCATCTTTGCCGGAGAGCCTGGGCATGCTGGCTTTTGGGGCCGTCGCCGAAGCTGCCGTGGCGGGTGCCACGGCAACCGTTCCCTGCACCGGCCTGGGTTCTTTAAACCCAGGCTCATTCAGAATGCTTTTCTGAGGAATATCCGTGGGGGGCGGCCGGTCGCTGAATACCTTGCGGCCGTCCCTGTCCAGCCATTGCCATTGGGCCAGGGCAGGCGCTGCCAATGAAGTGACGGCCATGGCCAGAACCAGGGTTCGTGTCAGATATTTGAAGTCCATGGTGAAAGTGTATCCCCGCGTTTCAATTTCTTGCATATCCAATCAGTAAACCTCAACCATGGAGCGCGCAAACGTGTCAGGGCAGGCCAGGGGCGGTGCCCATCGGAGGCAAAGGTACAATCGACTTTTTGGAGCTTTCTCTATGCGCCTACTCGGCAAAGCGCTCACCTTCGACGACGTATTGTTGGTGCCAGCGTTCTCACAGGTCCTCCCCAAGGACGCCTCGCTTTCCACCCAGTTTTCCCGAAACATCCGCCTGAACCTGCCGCTCGTTTCCGCCGCCATGGACACGGTCACCGAAGCGCGTCTGGCCATCGCCATCGCGCAAGAGGGCGGCATCGGCATCGTGCACAAGAACCTGACGCCGCAGCAGCAGGCGGCCGAGGTGTCCCGGGTCAAGCGCTATGAAAGCGGCGTGCTGCGCGACCCGGTGGTCATCACCCCAACGCACACGGTTCGGCAGGTGATGGCCCTGAGCGAACAACTCGGCATTTCCGGTTTCCCGGTGATCGACGGCGGCAAGGTGGTCGGCATCGTGACCGGACGCGACATGCGCTTCGAGTCTCGCATGGACGTGCCGGTCAGCACCATCATGACGCCGCGCGATCGCCTGATCACCATGCCCGACACGGCCACGCTGGCCGATGCGAAGGCGCTGCTGAACAAGCACCGCCTGGAGCGCGTGCTCCTGATCAATGACCAGTTCGAACTCAAGGGCCTGATCACCGTCAAGGACATCACCAAGCAGACGACTTTCCCCAATGCCGCGCGCGACGTGCATGGAAAGCTGCGCGTGGGCGCGGCGGTCGGTGTGGGCGAGGGCACCGAGGAGCGTGTCGAGGCACTGGTTCGGGCCGGCGTCGATGCCATCGTGGTGGACACTGCGCACGGCCACAGCAAGGGCGTGATCGAGCGGGTGCGCTGGGTCAAGCAAAACTATCCGCACATTGACGTGATCGGCGGCAACATTGCCACCGGCGCGGCCGCGCTGGCGCTGGTCGAGGCCGGCGCCGATGCGGTCAAGGTCGGCATTGGGCCGGGCAGCATCTGCACCACCCGCATTGTCGCGGGCGTGGGCGTGCCGCAGATCATGGCCATCGACAGCGTGGCCACCGCCCTGCGCGGCACCGGGGTTCCGTTGATTGCCGACGGCGGCATCCGCTACAGCGGCGACATTGCCAAGGCGATCGCGGCCGGGGCCGGCACCGTGATGATGGGCGGCATGTTCGCCGGAACCGAAGAGGCGCCGGGCGAGGTCATCCTGTTCCAGGGCCGCAGCTACAAAAGCTACCGGGGCATGGGCAGCATTGGCGCCATGCAGCAGGGCAGCGCCGACCGCTATTTCCAGGAGTCGAGCACCGGCAACCCGAACGCCGACAAGCTGGTGCCCGAGGGCATCGAAGGCCGCGTGCCCTACAAGGGCTCGATGGTCGCGATCATCTTCCAGATGGCCGGCGGACTGCGCGCCAGCATGGGCTACTGCGGCTGCGCCACGATCGAGGACATGCACAACCAGGCGGAGTTTGTCGAGATCACCTCCGCAGGCATCCGCGAAAGCCATGTGCATGACGTGCAGATCACGAAGGAAGCGCCGAACTACCGCGCCGACTGAAGTTTCCGACACGCAAATTCGGGCGTCTGGCGGCAGGCGCCCTTTTTCTTTTTTTGACTGAACCCTCGCGCACGACGCACTTCATTCATGCAGCACCAAAAAATCCTCATTCTCGATTTCGGCTCACAAGTCACCCAGCTGATCGCCCGCCGGGTCCGCGAAGCCCATGTTTTCTGCGAAGTCCATCCCTGCGACGTGAGCGACGAGTGGATTCGTGAGTATGCCAAGGACGGGACGCTCAAAGGCGTGATCCTTTCGGGCAGCCACGCCAGCATTTACGAGGAAGCCACCGACAAGGCGCCGCAGTTGGTGTTCGAACTGGGCATTCCGGTGCTGGGCATCTGCTACGGCATGCAGGCCATGGCGCACCAGCTGGGCGGCAAGGTCGAGGGCGGGCACAAGCGCGAATTCGGCCATGCCGATGTGCGTGCCCGGGGCCATACCGCACTGCTCAAGGACATTGCGGACTACACCACGCCCGAAGGGCAGGGCATGCTCACGGTGTGGATGAGCCATGGCGACAAGGTGACTGAACTTCCGCCGGGCTTCAAGCTGATGGCCAGCACCGAGTCCTGCCCGATTGCCGGCATCGCTGACGAAGAACGGCATTTCTACGGTGTGCAGTTTCATCCGGAAGTCACGCACACCAAGCAGGGCGCGTCGATCCTGAACCGCTTCGTGCTCGATATCTGCGGCACACGCCAGGACTGGGTCATGGGCGACTACATCAGCGAGGCGGTCGAGAAAATCCGCCAGCAGGTTGGCGACGAGGAAGTGATCCTGGGCCTGTCGGGTGGGGTGGATTCCTCGGTGGCTGCGGCACTGATCCACCGCGCCATTGGCGACCAGCTCACCTGCGTGTTTGTCGATCACGGCCTGCTGCGCCTGAACGAAGGCGACATGGTGATGGAGATGTTTGTCGGCAAGCTGCATGCCAAGGTGATCCGCGTCGATGCGGCCGACCAGTTTCTCGGCCACCTGGCCGGCGTGAGCGACCCCGAGGCCAAGCGCAAGATCATCGGCCGCGAGTTTGTCGAGGTGTTCAAGGCCGAGGCCGCGCGGCTCAAGGCCGGCCTGGACGGCGCCTACAAGGGCGCCAAATGGCTGGCCCAGGGAACGATCTATCCCGACGTGATCGAGTCGGGCGGGGGCAAAAGCAAGAAGGCCGTTTCCATCAAGAGTCACCACAACGTCGGCGGGTTGCCCGAGCAATTGGGCCTTAAATTGCTGGAGCCGCTGCGTGAACTGTTCAAGGACGAGGTACGTGAACTGGGCGTGGCGCTGGGTTTGCCGCATGACATGGTGTACCGCCATCCCTTCCCGGGCCCGGGGCTGGGCGTGCGCATTTTGGGTGAGGTCAAGAAAGAATATGCCGACCTGCTGCGCCGGGCCGACGATATTTTCATTCAGGAATTGCGCAACTTCAAGGATGCCGAAACCGGCAAGACCTGGTACGACCTGACCAGCCAGGCGTTCACCGTGTTTCTTCCGGTGAAGAGCGTCGGCGTGATGGGCGACGGCCGCACCTATGATTACGTGGTGGCGCTGCGCGCCGTGCAGACCAGCGACTTCATGACCGCCGACTGGGCCGAGTTGCCCTATGCGCTGCTCAAAAAAGTGTCTGGCCGCATCATCAACGAAGTGCGGGGCATCAACCGCGTCACCTACGATGTCAGCAGCAAGCCCCCGGCGACCATCGAGTGGGAATGAGCTTTTGTTCTAGTCATTAATGGCACTTGCGCAATAGCAGTCTACATTTAATGCTATGGATTAAATAGCAAATGGATGATGAAGAATGCATGCGGTTGGCGCTTGCGCAAGCGCGAAAGGCCGCAATCTCCGGTGAAGTCCCGGTGGGTGCCGTGGTGGTCCGGCAGGGCGAGGTTATTGCCACCGGCCGCAATTCACCTGTGCAGGCGCATGATCCGACCGCCCATGCCGAGATCGTCGCCCTGCGTGAAGCCGCACGGATTCTCGGCAATTACCGGCTTGACGATTGCGATCTGTACGTCACCCTGGAGCCGTGTGCGATGTGCTCAGGCGCCATGTTGAATGCCCGGATCAGGCGCGTGGTGTTTGGTGCGCCCGAACCCAGGACCGGTTCTGCAGGATCGGTCATCAACCTGTTTGAAGAAAGCCGCCTGAACCACCAGACAGAACTGCGCGGCGGCGTGCTGGCAGAAGAATGCCGCGTCTTGCTGCAGGATTTTTTTCGCCATCGACGTTCTGAACATCGGGAAGCCGCCAGGCTGCGCCACCCCTTGCGCGACGATGCGTTGCGCACGCCCGAGGCTGCTTTTGAGGGCGTGTCCGGCTATCCGTGGCCGCCGCATTACCTTTCGGATTTGCCGGCCCTGGGCGGTTTGCGCCTGCATTATCTGGATGTGCCGCCTCATGGCGAACCAGAGTGCGCCGGCAGTGGCATGACTTATCTTTGCATACACCAAAACGCAGCCTGGAGTTATGAATTTCGCGTACGGATTCCTTCCTGGCTGGCTGCAGGCCACCGGGTGGTGGCTCCCGACCTGATCGGTTTTGGCAAGAGCGACAAGCCCAAGAAAGAGGGTTTTCATGCCTTGAACAGGCACCGCCAGATACTGCTTGAACTGGTGGAAAGGCTGGACCTGAAAGATATTGTGCTGGTCGTGTCTGCCGGGAAGAGCGCCTTGCTGGGGTTGGCGCTGCCACCGGCCGCGCCGCAGCGCTATGCGGGACTGCGTTTCATGGCAGACAGCACGACGCTGCCAATGCGTGAAGGGCTTTCGCTGTGGGCGTGCGTGCGGTCTGCTGTGCCAGGCAGTGCCATGCCAAACTCGTGTGGAACGGCAGCATTTGACGCTCCGTTTCCAGGCCAAGGCTATCGTGCAGGCGTTCGTGCATTTAACGCCGCGTTGCCGGAGCCAGGCAGCGGGGGCGATGCGGACCTGCTTGAAGCTACCGAGCAGTTCTGGCGCAACCGCAAGTTTGACTAAAGCCTGTCTTTGCCAGCATCAGTTCGGCGTCCGTGCAATTTTTTTGATAGAAATGCAGCAACTTGGCCATTCATCTGAACTCCGTTATTCTATCTTCAATGTAATCTACAAGTATTTTTCGCCAAATTAACGAACATGTAAGGTCATTGGCAAAGCAGGCTCTTCAACCCTTACCTTGCGCAGCATCCTTCTCCCAAGGACTGGGCGCCACATTGGGACCATCAGGATACTCTCCCGGATTGTCATGTGAGATGTTGATCGACCCCGAGGACAGCAATTTTTCCGGTGGAACCAGATCGGCTTCGGTCGGGCTGTTATCTGTTGTCACAGGCGAGGGCTGGGTCAGTTCGTGACTTGGTTCTGCCGATGGCTTGCGGGCATTTTCAAGGGATCCTGATTCGGCTCCCAACGTCTTGCTGGGCAGATCGTCGAACGAATGATTTTCATTGCTGTCATTGCCGGAGCCGATGCTGGTATTGCTCATGAATGTTCTCCTGTGGGTTGCGATGCAAGAAGCCTCACTTGACTATAAAAGGCTGGTCAGCAGGACTGGTCGGAAAGCCTAGCGCCGCCCTGTAGGACAGGCGGACCAGCGCCATGCAATGGGATACTCTAGAGTGTGAAAAAACATATCTATATTTATTCTCCTTCCAGCGCTGTGCGCGACAAGTCCGCATTCAAGCGTGGCCTCAAGCGTTTGGCGACACTGGGCTATGAAGTTGAAGTGGACGAGGCCGCTCTGGCTTGTCAGCAGCGTTTTGCCGGCGATGAAGCGCAGCGGCTAGCCGCCATTCACCGTGCTGCCAGCAGCGGCGCCGACGTGGCGCTCATTACGCGTGGGGGCTATGGCTTGACGCGTCTTTTGCCCCATATTGATTACCAGGCGGTGGCCGCAGCCATTGAGCGAGGAACGCAATTCGTTGGGTTCAGCGATTTCACTGCATTTCAGATGGCCCTTATGGCCAAAACCGGCGCCGTGACCTGGGCCGGCCCCGCACTGGGCGAAGACTTTGGAGCGCCAGCAGGCCCTGACGACATCATGGAAGCGTGTTTTGGCGATCTCATCACAGGGCAGGGCGAGGGCAGCGGCTGGCGATTGTCGAAGTCAGCTATGAAATCAATAGCTGTTAATGCAGGCCCTGAAAGCGCAAATGCGCATAATGATACTTATTCCATCAATAATGCCGTGCTTTGGGGTGGCAACCTGTCCTTGCTGGCTTCGCTGGTGGGAACGCCCTATATGCCGGTGGTCAATGACGGCATCTTGTTCATTGAAGATGTGGCTGAACATCCTTACCGTGTCGAACGAATGCTTGCCCAACTGCTCCAGGCCGGGATTCTGGAACGGCAAAAAGCCATCATATTCGGCCAGTTCAACCATTACCAACTGGTGCCTCACGACAAAGGCTACAACATGGCGAGTGTGATCGAATGGTTGCAAAGCCAGGTGACTGCGCGCGTTCTCACCGGGCTTCCCATCGGACATGTCGCCACAAAGGTTGTTTTGCCGGTTGGCCTTCCTGTCACACTTGCGGTTGAAGGACGAGACGCATTTTTGCTTTGGGGCCACCGGCATTGAGTGCCAGGTCAGCCATGCTGTAATCAAGTCTCATATAACCAGCAGCATCCACAGCCATGGCAGAATTTACCGTTGTTTTCGCGGACCTCACTGGAAGCACTGGCGTTTTCGAAAAACTCGGCAATGCCAAAGCCGCCCAGTCCATCACCCGCCTGACCCAATGGATAGGCCAGATCTGTGAAAGGCACAGGGGCGATGTCGTCAAATCCCTGGGAGACGGGGTTCTCATCCTGTTCAAGGAAAGCCGGGATGCAATAGAAGCTGCCATCGAACTTCAAAAGATTCACTATGCGCGGATCCTCCATTGGCCGCTTCCCCTGAAAATGAGGCTTCAAATAGGCATGGCACGTGGTGATGTTGTCAGGCAGGATGGCGATTGCTATGGCGATGCCGTCAATGTGGCCTCCAGACTGAGCGATCTATCGGGTTCCGAACAGATACTTGTCAGTGAAAGCGTGATCCGGCAACTTCCCGAAACTTATACGGTGCGATCTCGCAGCCTGGGTCCCATGCTGATCAGGGGACGTACCGAGTCATGCATCGTACATCGTGTCGAATGGCAGGACGAGGTGCTTTCTGAGGTTTTTACCATGCCTGCGCGCTTGATGCCTTCGATCACGGACAACCAGCTTATCAATCCAGTCTGTATTGAGTTGTCGTGGCTTGACCTGAATGCGACGTTTACAACGGCTGAGCTGCCTTTGTATCTGGGTCGGGATGCTGATGCCCAGTTCATCGTCCAGGATCCCCGAGTGTCCCGCAGGCATGCCATGATCGACTGGCGTGCTGGGAAGTTCTATTTAAAAGATATCAGCAGCTATGGCACCTGGGTAAAGTTTTCCAACGGGGACTCCATCATTCCGCTGCGCCGACAGGATTGTGTATTGCTGCACAATGGAACGATGGCATTGGGCGCTTCTTTCGAAGACTTTACGGTGCCATCTGTCGACTTCAAGTTTCAGGAATGATTCCATTGTGATTTCCGGGGCAGTTCCTCAAGCTGGGACTGCTTCTGAATTCAGTCGATCCCAATGGCGATGAAGTGCAATGGCTGCCTGAAAATCTTGAGACACCTGCCCGTCAAGCACCTTACGGGCATCGGCTAATATGACACCAGGGGTCGGTACATTGATTAGCTCCGGATTTTTTTCAGTGCGAAAACCCAGCGTGAGCAGCAACTGATGGCCTTCATTCAAGGCGCATATCGTTTTGCCATGCTTATAAGCTTCAAGAACAAAATGAACGGCCTCCCCCTGACTTCCTAATATCGTCGTGCTTTCCTGACCCCCTGGAATCAGAACTGCGTCGAACATCACCGAAGGCATTGTGGCAAATGTGTGGTCAACGACAAGCTGTTTTCCAGAAACTGTGCCGACACTCCCCAGTTGAAAACCTACAAGCTTGCAAAGGGCTCCTGCTGCAGTCATGTCGAACACAAGGCGTCGCAAGGCAGGGGCATCGACTCCATCTGCCACCAGGACGGCAATTTTCCGGGTCTTTATGGAGGTGCCATTTCGTGACACCATGCTCAGGGCTGGATCCTCGCTGACTTTCAATGCGATTCGATGATCACGAAATCCAATCCGGCCGGCCGCTGCTTTTGGGTCTGGTGCATTGATTCCCAATGGCGTGGCCACGCGGACCGCCAATTTGAGGTCGACATGGGCAAGGTTATCGACCATTCGCTGGCGAATTTCCGGCACTTCTACCTTAGACAATTCAAACCTGAAGGCGGCAACGATATGGTCTTTCTCGCTGGCACTCTGGCTGTTCCAAAATAAGGTCGCCTGAGAAAAGTGGTCGTCAAAGGAAGGTTGACGTCGCCGGGACTTCGATGCGCCAACCGGATTGGCATGGGATTGAAACCCTTCGGCCGCACCATCCAGCCGGAGTTCGACGCCACTGGCCAGGGTGTTGGGCTCATACGCAACCCTGCCCTTGTTGATGGACTGACGGTGAAGGCCTCCGCGCTGGTAATTGTGAATGGGGCAGACACTGCGGTTGATTGGAATTTCATGAAAATTGGGGCCGCCCAGCCGGGTCAACTGCGTGTCTGTATATGAAAAAAGCCGGCCTTGCAAAAGTGGATCGTTGGAAAAATCAATGCCCGGTACGAGATTCCCAGGGTGAAAAGCAACTTGCTCGGTTTCGGAAAAAAAATTCTCCACATTGCGATTCAAGACCATTTTTCCAATCAACTGCACCGGTACCTGGGATTCGGGAATGAGTTTCGTAGGATCGAGGATGTCAAATCCCAGCTCATCTTCCCGGCCTGCGTCGACAATCTGCACGCCCAATTCCCATTCAGGAAAATTACCGGCTTCGATTGCTTCCCAAAGGTCACGGCGCAAAAAGTCAGGTTCCCTACCGGCTATTTTTTGTGCTTCATCCCAGTCAAGCGCGTGCACGCCCAGCTTCGGTTTCCAGTGAAATTTGATATAAAAAGCATCGTTTCTTGCATTAATGAAACGGAACGCATGCACCCCAAATCCTTCCATCATGCGAAAGCTGCGTGGCAAGCCACGGTCTGACATCGTCCACATCAGCATGTGGGTTGCTTCAGGTATCAAGGAAGCAAAATCCCAAAAGGTAGCGTGCGCGCTGCTGGCCTGCGGCATGTCATGGTGAGGTTCAGGCTTGAGCGCATGAATCAAATCCGGAAATTTCATGGCATCCTGAATGTAGAACACCGGCATGCTGTTGCCCACGAGGTCGTAGTTTCCGTCCTGGGTGTAAAACTTGACGGCGAAACCGCGCACATCCCGAACCGTGTCGGCTGAGCCCAGTGACCCTGTCGCGCCGGAAAACCGTACGAAAACAGGAGTTTCAACCTCGGGATCCTGCAAAAAAGCCGCACTCGTGTATTGCACCATGGATGTGTAGGGTTTGAAAAACCCATGAGCCCCAGACCCCCGGGCATTGACGACCCGTTCAGGAATGCGTTCATGTCCAAAATGCGCTATCTTTTCCCGAAGAATAAAGTCTTCAAGAAGGGTGGGGCCGTTGTCGCCGGCTTTGAGCGAATTGTGGTTGTCAGCCAATTGCACGCCCTGATTACTGGTCAGGCCCGTACTTTCCTCGGTCGTGAAGGCTTCGAGTTGGATCGCTTTGTCTTGACTGGGTTTTGCTTGCGCGGCAGAACTGCGTGAGTTGGACGTATTGCGTTTTGGAAGCAACGACATGGAATTTCCTTGGTGATATCCGGCTTCAAAACAGCATGAATGCCAAAAAATGCAAGCCCAGTACGGGCACAAATGGACTTTCATCATACTTTGGACAGCCTGAACCTGGCGTAGGTTGATATCCCTGCCGAAGGAGAGACATCAAAGTGGTTTTTTTTAAGTCGTGCCTGAGGGTTGTATGTGCCAGCCGAATCATGAGGTAGTGAAACAGGCTACTCAGCCTTTCAATGTAATCTACAAATCAAATTGTAATAAATAGGCAGAACAAGGACTAAATGAAAGAATACATTTCAATTCGCAATTAAGGAAACCGAAAATGTCGCAAAACATACCCGCTCAACAACCAACCCCACCGATCCCCGCGCCTGATGAGGATCGTCCCATCATCATTCCACCAGGACCGTCGCAACCGATAGAAATTGATGAGCCACCTCCGCCGGAACCTGCTTTTCCTGTGCGTGAGCCTGGTACTCAATCACCACCGCAGAGTGTGAGGTCAAACGCATAGGCGACAAGGGTTTCAAATGGTCATTGGGCAAGGGGAGTGGTTTGCTGGCGCTGGTATTCATCCTTTTTCATCGCCATATAGCTGGAACGGTCCACTTCGCGCAATTGCAAGGGATACTCTTCCGTCGCATCGAACCAGTACTGCAGTCTTGCACCAATCTGCTGTGGCGATGATTGCTTAAGGGACGCGAGATACGCCTCCATTGCAAGGTAATAACGCATTGTGTTTCGTTCCACGGCACCACGCATGCCTCCCACATAGGCAGACTTTTCATTCGATGCCAGTTTACTGAAGCCAACCTTGCCGCGACCAACCGTGGAAAGGTAGGTCTGCATGGCCAGTTTGCCGGCCATTCCATAACCATAGGAATAACGAAGCGTGATGAACGTCCTTCCATCAGGAAGCGGTGCGGCAAGCAGTTGAAGCTGGTAGTCCGTTGTATTCAACGGCCCTTTATTGGCGTGCAACTCCACGGCCAGATAGTTGGACGCTTCCGATGTGACGCGGTGGGAAAACTCGAGCAGGAAGGTGTCGGCCAGATGTTGAGGTGTTTTCTTTCCAATGTTGACTGCCAGCCTGGCGGGTTTCACCGGCTCTGCGCTTGCTTGGCAGTATTTGGTGTTCAGGTGCAGTATCAGCACCTCACACCAGCGGTCAGGCTTTTTGAAAGTAGCGCTTACTACATTGAATGGTGAATCGAGCACAGCGTAAACGGCACTGGTCACGGTGTCAGCATTCTCTGCCGATTCAAACACCAGAGGCCGGTGGTAAGCGTTTTGCATCAATTGAGGCTTGAGCGCCGCATGTTTTTCAAGCAACGCATCAGCGCTCGCTACTCCGCTTCTTGACGAAGCACCCTGCGCCAGAGCATTTCCAAGGTTGACGACCCCAAAAATTGCGGCAGCGCCAAGCGTCAGGAGCCATTTTTGTTTTAAATTCAAATTCGATGTTTTCTGCATTTTGGGAGTTTGCCAGTAGCTCATCAACCATTCGGTAACAATATCTTTCTTCCTACATGCGCTGTCTAGAAACTGCGGCTACTTTCATTCGACAAACTCGATCATGGCTCCTCATCAAACAAGCGGGCCACTTGACTCGAGAGTGCTGCGCCCGCACGGGTATAGCCAAGCACTGTTGAGACGCTTTGGTGTCCGGTCATCGCCATCGTTTCAGCCAGCGGCATGTTTTGACGCCCCGCTTCGGTAACGAAGCCCGAGCGCAGTGAATGTGCTGAAAAATTGCCTTGAACACCACAAAGGCTGGATCGGTATTTCACAATGTCACGCACAGCTGCGGCTGCCAGTGCGGGTCCGAGTTGCCCTCCTTTTTTTACTTGCCTGAAGATGGCGCCTTCCGAAATTCCTGAGGCTGCCAGCCAGTCCGCCATCGCGATTGCCGCGCTGCCGAGCAAGGGTTTGTCATTTTCGGGCCGATCCCGGCCAGCCTGGTTGGTTTTTGAGTGCACCAGGGTGTAAATGAAACCGGTCGAGACGCGTTTCAGAAACTTCAGGTCGGCATTGGCGATTTCCGAACGGCGTCGCCCTCCGCTCGACCAGGCGAACAGAAGCAGCGCACGATCCCGCCGCCCCCGAAGGCTGTCATCGCAACTGGCCAGCATCAACTGAAGCGGGTCCTTCGTCAATGCGTCTTTCTTGTTTGGCTGGACGCCGCGTTTTGCATAGGCCTTGCGCGTGCGTGACAGCAATTCCCTGACCTTCGCATCTTGGCAGGGATTTGCCATATTTTTGATCTGATGCGCTTTGGACATGACAGCCATGCGGTGTACCAAAGTGTTGTGCGCGAGCGGGCCTGGCTTGCCTTTGAAACCGCCTTTGACGAGCGCGATGTCAATGGCTTGAGGTAATTCCGATGCCAAGCCTTTTTCGGTGATCCGTTCGGCATGGTCGACGATGAACTGCAACAGCGATGAAACCGGCACAGGCAAATGAATCTGGCAACCAAAGCGCATCTCATGCCAGGCTGCCCAATACCGCAGTGCACTGCGGTAACTTGCCAAAGTATTTGCAGATTCCCCTTCGCGGAGCAAATCTTCGACAGCGCTTTGGGCTGTCCCATCAAGTATTGATGGATTCAACGCGATGACACTATTTTTCAGCGTGAGTTGCATGGATCAAGATTTATATGAAATTTCACATGTTATATGTATGATGTATAACAAACATTTAACTAAGCTCACGATAACATTCTTTTATCGAGGGTAAATATAGCATTGGAGTTGTTAGATGGAATCCAAAAGTTTCAGCAGGGGAATTCAGCAGGAAGACGTATGGGCAGCGGCTGATAGTTTGATAGCGGACGGTCAACGTCCCACCATTGAGCGTGTGCGACAAAAAATCGGTCGAGGTTCTCCGAATACCGTCAGCCCCATGCTGGAAGACTGGTTTGCCACCTTGGGAACGCGGATCGGCGTCAACAAGGGAAGTGATGGGTTGGGTGATATTCCAAATGTGCTTAAGCAGGCATTGAAAGATGCCTGGGTGATCGCATTGACAAAGGGAAGGGAAGAGTCTGCGTTGGAGATCGCCCAAGCGCAAGCCGATCTAGCGCAGGCGACACGAGCCTTGAACGAACGCGCCACCGATCTCGATCAAACAGAGCAGATCGGCCGGATAAAACGTCAGTCGCTTGAGGATGCGCTTGATGCCGCCATAAAGAACCATGATGACGCCCTCGCTCGGCTGCGTGAAGCGCAAGAACTGGCGAGCAAAAGAGAAAAGGAAATTGAGAGCCTTCAAGACAAATTGGCTGCAGTTGAAACCGAGCGGGCTTCAGAAAGGCGCAGCCATCAGGATGCAGTGGCTGATTACGTGAGGGAGCGGAAAAAAAGTGAAGAACGCGCACAGTCTACGCAGCAAAAGTTGCTTGAAGAGATAGACCGGGCTCGGCAGGAAACCAAAAAAATGACCGGCGAGGCCCAGAAGTCTGAAAAACAATTTTTAGCGGATAAAAATCTATGGCAAAAGAAAGTTCGATTGCAGGAAGAAGAACTGGCAAAAATCCAAGCGCTTTATACCGCCAGCACATCAGACCTTAATGCATTGCGACAGACGCACGCGGCTTCGGATTCACGCGCTCAAGAAGTGCAAAGCTTGCTAAAGGGGCAACTGGCCGATAGCAAGACAACCATTGCACGTCTGACAGAAGCTTTGTTGACTCGCGCTGAAAGACCAGTTGCAAGAACACGATTTCCTCCACGTAAGCTAAAGGGTGCCAGCGGAAACGGAAAACGCTAAGACCATGGGCGCAGAAGCGCTGGACAGTGAAAACG